>NZ_VSMK01000168.1 GCF_011682075.1 Nitratidesulfovibrio liaohensis | reverse complement strand
ACGGCGGGAGCGGCGTTGCCCCGCGCGCGGGCGATACATACCGCAGTGTTGCAGGCCACCTCCAGCGCGGCTGGCCCGCCGCCCGCCACCACCACATGCACCGCACCGTGCGCGGCCAGCCGCAGCAACGCCTGTCGGGCGCGGTACAGGTTCTCGATGGGTTTTACCGAAAATACGGACAGCCTCGGGGGATAGCCGCCATCACTGCCCGTACCGGCGGCATCTTCGGGTAGGGGGTGCGCCACCAGCGACCCCACATTGCACGAGCACACCTCGTATTCCAGCCGCAGGCCGGAGGCGAAGTGCACGGCGTGGCCCGGCGCATCGATGCGCACCGCCGTATCGGTGACGAAGGTGCCGCCCGCCGCCTGCACCATGCGCCGCACCGGCAGGGCCATGGCCTGTGGCGGGTACGTGCCGCCCAGCACGCCGGGGCCCATGCCGGAATAGCAGTGGCACGGGCCTGGTCCGGCCACGGTTACCGCATGGCCGCGCGCCACCAGCGCGGGAATGGTGCGGATGGCGTCGAGGTGGGCGTGCCCCGCGCCGAGCAGCAGCAGGCGGGCCATGGGGTCTCCTTGGATGGCGTGGGAAGTGCTGCCCACCGTAGCAGCGGATGCGTGGCGCGGCAACGAGAGGCGTCAAACGGCAATGTCGCCAAGCCCGTGCCGTCATTCGCCCGGCGTTTTCGTGTTGGCCCTGCCGCGTGACCGTCGCGCGACCGCCCCGCACTCCATGCGGAATGCGGGGCGGCGTGCGGGAGGGGACGGGCTGGAGGCGAATGGAAAAGCACGGCCTCAGAGGCTGGTTGCGGTTGCGGTCAACCTCTATGCGGCGTTGCGGTCTCGGTCCCGATACATGGCCCACTGTTGCAGGAAGGCTGCCTCGAAGGACCGGCTTTCCGCGTAGGCGCGGGCATCGGCGCGCATGGCGTCCAGCCGGGCCGGGTCGGCGGCCATGTCCAGCATGGCCCGGGCCATGGCCGTGGCGTCACCTTCCGGCACGATGGCCCCGGTGCGACCGGGCAGCAGGTTTTCCTGCGGTCCGCCCTTGTCGGTAACCACCACCGGCAGGCCGGAGGCCTGCGCCTCCAGCACCACGTTGCCGAAGGTGTCGGTGCCGGAGGGAAACACGAAGATGTCCGACGAGGCGTAGGCGTTGGCCAGGTCGTCGCCGGTGAGGTAGCCGGTGAAGGTTACCGGCAGGCCGCGCAGGGTTTCTTCCAGTTCCGCGCGGGCCGGGCCGTCGCCCACCAGCACCAGCCGCAGGTGCGGGGCGCGGGTGGCCACCAGCCTGTAGGCGTCGGCCAGCACGTGCAGGTTCTTTTCGCGCGACAGGCGCCCCACGTACAGGAAGCGCACCGGCTGGGCCGTGTCCCGAGGGGCCGTCAGGCCCGGACCTGCCGCCCGCGCTTCCTCGCTGTTCAGGAAGGTGCGCGGCAGGGTCACGGTGTTGCCGTCGTAGCGGCTGAAGAACCCGTTGCGGCGGGCCGGGGTGAAGGTTTCGGTATCGATGCCGCGCGGGTAGAAGGCGATGCGCTCGCGCGCGATGCCCCGTTCCGCCAGTTCGTCGCCGGTGGCATGCGAGGGCACGTACACCCGGTCCATCTGGTTGTAGTACCAGATCATGTAGCGCCACATGGCTTCTTCCAGCCCGGCGTCCTCGGTCAGCATCATCACGTACTGCGGGAAGGCGGTGTGGTAGGTGGCGTGGATGGGCAGGCGCAGGATGCGCGCCGCCGCCAGCGCCACCAACCCCACCGGGCCGGGCGTGGCCGAGTGCAGGTGTGTGAAGCCCTGGCGGTAGCAGTGGTCCAGCATCTTCAGCACCGGCGGGTAGTACAGGGCAAGGCCGGGATACTCCGGCATGGCGAACGAGCCGATGGGCGAAAAGGTGAACACGTCGGAACGGTCGGCCAGTTCCGGGTCGGCCACGCCGTCCGGGGCGCAGGTGATGACCTGCAACCGCTTGTCGTTGCGGCGGGCGATGTCCAGTTGCATCTGAAGGGTGCGGGCAACGCCATTGACGTCGTAAAAGGTGTCGGTGAAGTGGCCCACGTGCAGGCGGCCCGTGGCGTGCCATTCGTCCGTGTCCGTCACATGGGGGGCATGAGTGCCGGGGCCGGGCGGCATGTGCAACGGCCCCTGCGCGTTCGGGCCTCGTTCGGCCTCTGCCTCGTGCGGCAGGAAGTGGTCGCGGCAGGCGCGGGCAAAGGCCCGGTCCTTGGTGAACAGGGTGTACCCCACGAAGTACGGGGCCAGGATGGCGTAGAGCGACCCGGCGGATCCCACCACGTTGAACACGCTGAACAGGTCCGCGCCCATGGCGTTGTCCAGCAGGGTGTCTGCAAAGGTGCGCAGCACCTTTTCCGAGGCCTGGTCGGTAAAGCGCATCCAGGCCTGTTCGGTGCGTTCGCCGGTGATGTCGGCGGCGGGGGCGTCCAGCAGACCGCGCAGTTCCGGGTCGCGGCGGATGATCTCCGCCGCCTCGGTTTGCAGGTGGTCCTGCACGGTGCGCGGGGTGGACGCGGAAAAGGACAGCCGGGGGCGGCGGTACCCGATGAGGCCGTGCAGTTTCGTCAGCAGGCCGCCTTCCGGTTCCGGCGCGCCGGTCAGCACCCTGTCGGCAAAGCGCAGCACCGTGTCGCGGTTGACGTGGCGGGCCAGGCCGAAGCGTTGCTTGTAGAACTGGTAGGCGATGGAATACAGGTTGTGGGCCATGGTCACCGGGGTGGCGGCGCTGCCGTGCGGCGTGCCGCGCCCTTCCATCACCCCGCGCAGGGCGTCGCGCACGCGGCCGTGCCCCACGCCGGAAACCCCTTCGATGATGGTGTGGCTGCGGGCGATGTTCAGCGAGGAATGGTCGTCCGACCCGGCCATGAGGTGCTTTGTCCACGCCCGTTCCATGCGCGGGGCCATGTCCTGCCGGTCGGCCATGGCGTCCATGTCCGCCGGGGTCAGCCCCTGCACGATGGCCCGCAGGATGCCGTTCTGGAAGTCGTCGCGCGAGCCGTTCAGCTCGAACACCCGAAACAGCAGCAGCAGCCGTTCCATGTGGTTCAGCGTCAGGCGCTCGTTCAGCGAGTACATGGCGTGGGCGCAGGCGTGCGGTATGCCTGACACGGTCAGATAGTCCACGAGATCGTAGATGTTCTCGCGCAGGCGGGTGATGTCGGCGTGGTGGGCCTCGGTCAGGTCCCAGGCCAGCACGTGGATCTTGCAACGGTCTTCGGGGAAATAGGCGGTGATTTCCTCGCTGACGAAGGTGTGGTCGAGGTGGGCGATTTCAAGGCTGCCCGCCAGGGTGTTGTGATCGGTGATGGTGACCAGGTCCATGCCCCGGCGGCGGGCGATGTCGTACAGCGTCCTGGGGTCGGTGTAGCTTTCCGCGCAGCCCAGCTTTTGCAGGATCCACTGCGAGGGGCGGGTGGAGTGGCGCGAGTGGACGTGCAGGTCGATGGACAGCGGCGGGCAAAGGGAAGGGGCCGCCGAAGGGGAAGAAGAATGCGCGGAGGGGGTGTGGTGCGTGCCCGCGCGGGATGTGGCTGCGTCGGAAGACACGTCGGGTGATGCGTCCGTGGGTACGGCGGCGTCCGATGGTTGTCCGGACCGGGAACCGGATTGCCGTGCGGCGGTGCGGGACGCGGAACGGGGTGCGCCAGTGGCCATGCAGTGCGACCTCCTGCGGATTCCGGGGCCGCGCGGGCGGTGCGAGCGCCTTGGCGCGGCGGCGGGTTGGGCGATTCTGGAAAGTATCTACAGATCGCCTGACGGTGTTGCAGGAGGAATGCGCCCCGGCGGTGGCGCATGTGTGTCGGTGTGGTGAATCTTGCGGACGGTTGGGTGACGTTGCGGCGGCGGGGGGGGCGGAGAAGCCCGGACGATGCGCGCCGCGTCAGGTTGGCGGGATCTGCGCGCGGCACGACGGTCAGATGTCCCGGCGTTTCACGGTGATCAGGTTGCCAAAGACACCCATGTAGATCAGTGAACAGGGCACCATCGGCCCGGAAAGTTGCTTTGCTGCTGCGTATTCCAGGGTATTCCAGAACCATAGCGGGTTCATGATCGGGTCTTCCGGGCGGGGCATTTTGCCCACGCGCCCCGAGTAGATCATGAGAAAGAACATAACCACGCTGTAGCCGATGACCCAGCCCATGGCCTGTTGCAGGGCGGCCTCGTCGCGCAGGCCGTGCAGGGCCAGTGTGATGACCCACAGCCGCAGGGCAAGGGCAGCGCCCTGATGCAGCAGGCCCACCTGCTCCGGTGCGCCGCCGATGATCCACACCATGAAATCGAAGACCCCGAACAGGAGCAGCAGGGCAACGGTGATGTGGCGCTTCATTCGGGCCTCCCGGCGGCAGGGCAGGTGCGGAACGGGGCAAGGGAGCAGGGCCAGCGTGGAGTGTGTGCGCGGTGCGAGCGTACGCGTATCCGATATCGTGGTTCGTGTCTGAACGGAAGTGGGCTGCGCGGCGCGGGATGGCCCGGGTGGGGGACGGTCGCACATTGTCTGGCGTCGGGGGAAATCGTCCCTGCCAAGGCAGGAGCGCCCGGCGCAGGAAAGCGTGTCAGGCCGTTATGTCAGGCCGCCAGAATGTAGTCCCGGCCCTGCACGTAGCCCGCGCCATCAAGAAATGCCGCCAGTTCTTCCGCCGCGCCGTGCCCGGCCAGATAGGCCACCAGAAAACCCTCGCCCGGCGCGGGCATGGCCTCGCGCCCCAGCACGGGCAGGCCGTCTACCCGATTGCCGATCTTGCGCGGGTCGATGTCGATCCATGCGTGCACCGTGATGCCCTGCTCCATCAACAGGCGCGCCCGGCGGCGGCTGGTGCGGCCCGCGCCCACCACCCACACTTCGGGGTGGCGCGGGTTGTGCCGGGCCAGCCAGCGGGCCAGGTACAGCCCCTTCAGGCTGTAGAATCCGTCTTCCGCGTAGTTGGGGTGTGTGCGCGAAAGGCGGCCCGGCGGGTCGTTCCAGGTCAGCAGGGTGTGCGGCAGCTTGGCCATTGCCACGCCCGCGTCTATCCAGCGCAGCCACAGTTCGTAGTCTTCCGGAAAGGGGCCGTCGAGGTACGCGCCGTGCAAGCCGGGCAACTCGGCACGGAACATCACGGACGGGTGCGCGAAGGGCGATTCGCGAAAGCGCGCCAGCGCGATGTCCGTGGGGTCCAGCAGGGTGTTCACCCAGTCCACGTGGCGGGCGTAGCCGCCGCAGCAGTCGCGGTCGCCGCCGAAGTCCACGCGGCAGCCCACCAGCCCGATGTGCGGGTGGGCGTCCAGAAAGGCGCATTGCAGGGTCAGGCGCTGCGGGTGGCAGGTGTCGTCGGCGTCCATGCGGGCGATGTAGCGGCCACGGGCCAGGGCAAGGCCGTGGTTCAGCGCGGCCACGATGCCGCCGTGGGCGATGCGCGCCGGGCGGA
>NZ_VSMK01000167.1 GCF_011682075.1 Nitratidesulfovibrio liaohensis | reverse complement strand
ATCGCACGCGGCCGGGCACCACGCCGCCGCCATCACCGTGGGCACGCTGGACCTGCCGGGCCGCGACGGACCGGTGCGCTCCACCCTGCCCTACGCCACGGCCCTGCGCGACATGGAACAGGACATCCGCACCCTGCAACTGGACGTGGTGAACCTGTACGGCGGCGGCGCGCTGATTCGCGGCGCGCGGGACATCACGCCCGACGATCTGGACCGCGAACTGCCCCCCCCGGCAGATGGCGGCGACGCAAACGGTGGCACCGACATTCTGGCCGGGTTCCGTCAGCGCCTGGATGCGGCCATGACCCCGTGCGAGCAGCCCCTGTTCGCCCCGCGCCTGCCGCAATGGCGCACATCGCTGCGCAATGCGCAGAAGCGGCTGGAAACGCTGTTCCGCAAGCCGGAACGCCACGGCGCGGAAATCGTCGAGATGCTGGGCCGGGTGCACTTCTTCCTGCGGCAGGACCCCATCTGCACGCCGTACCTGTACAACGAGATCATGGATGTTTCCGGGCTGGTGCACGGGCGCGACAGGTTCGGTCTGCCTCAGATGACGGAATTCCGGCAGATTGCCCGGCGGGTGCTGGACAAGGTCCGGCGCATCGACGAAGTGATGACCAGCGCGGGCCAGCAGGCCGCATAGCGCCCGGCCAATCGACAATCGCACGGAGGCATCATGAGCGTTCTCGCCGAAATCGCCGTCTTTCCCATGGACAAGGGGGCCAGCGTCAGCCAGTGGGTGGCCCGCGTGCTGTCGGTCATTCAGGAAAGCGGGCTGCCGTACCAGTTGGGCCCCATGGGCACCACCATCGAGGGCGAACGGGCCGAGGTCATGCAGGTGGCCGACCGCTGCCTGGCCGCGCTGGAAGCGGACTGCGACCGGGTGTACATGACCTTGAAGGTGGACCTGCGCAAAGGCCCCGTGGGCCGCATGGCGGGCAAGGTCGCCTCTGTGGAGGCAAGGCTGGCCGGAAGCTGAACCAATCCAGGCATATGTCCTGAGTAAACGACAACGGCCGCGCGGTGATTGCCGCGCGGCCGTTGTGCTTCGTATTCCCCGTCCATCACATGCCCATGCCGCCCCGCAACGAATCAGGCCCTTCCGCCGTCTTCGGGGCCAGCGGGCACATCGGGCAGCGGGTGCGCCGTCTCCACCAGCCGCAGCCGCTTCCACGCACCGCGCCGAAAACGCAGCCACGATATCACGGCCAGCAACAGAATGAACGCGGTGAACGCCGCCCACAGCGAGTTCAGGGTCATCAGACCCGAGGCCCGCAGGGCCAGCGTGGGCAGCACCAGACCGATCAGGCAGCCCAGCAGCATGTTCCACATGACGAACCAGGTGTCGCCCGCGCCCTTCAGCGCGCCGGTGTACACAATGGTCACCCCGTCCAGCAGGCAGTACACGCACACGAAGCGCAGCAGCACCACGCCCAGTTCGCGGATTTCGACCTGCTGCGCGGCCATGGCCGCATCGTGCGCGCCACCGCCCAGAAACAACCCGTACAGGGGGCCCGGCGCACAGAAGAACAGCAGCGAAAGCGCGAACATCCAGGCCAGGGCCACGTGCAGGGTGCTGGCGGTGACCCGTTCGGCATCGGCGGGATTGCCCCGCCCCATGGCCTGTCCCACCATGCTGCCCACGGCGATGTTCATGCCGATCATGGGCAGAAAGGCCACCATGTTGATGGAAAAGGTGATGTTGGTGGCGGCCAGCGCCGTTTCGCCCAGTTCCCCCACCAGAAACACGAACCACGTCACCGAGAACAGTTCGGCAAACCCGTTGATGCCGCTGGGCAGGCCGTAGCGGGCCATGCGCCGGAACAGTTCCGGCTCGAACCCGCGCCCGCTCCACACCCGGAAGCACCGTTCGTTGCGAGCGGTGAACACCATCCACACAAACAGCAGCGTGCCCACGCCCCACCCGGTGGCCGTGGCCAGGCCCGCCCCGGCAATGCCCATTTCCGGCAGGCCCCACGCTCCGTAGATCAGGGCGTAGTCCAGCGGGATGTTCACCACCATGGCGGCCATGTTGGCGACCATCACCGGGCGGGTGCGGCCCTGCCCGGTAAAGAACCCGGCCAGGCAACTGTTGACCAGCGGCAGCACCGACCCCGCCGTGAGCATGCGGAAATAGGCTACCTCGCCCGTCTGCACCCCCGGAGAATGCCCGGCAAAGGCGAAGATGACAGGTGCGGCGTACCACAACAGGCCCATGCCCGCGCCGAAGAACAGCGCCATGTACACTCCCTGCCACAGGGCGGCCCCCACCCGGCGCGGCGCGCCGGAGCCAATGTACTGGGCGATGAACACGCCGGAATACCCGGTGATGCCCATGCAGGTGAGCAGAAACAGCAAATGCACCACGGCAGCCGGTGTGGCCGCCGCGATGGCTTCCACCGAATAATGGCTCAGGAACAGCCGGTCGGTGAACTCCATGACCGTGGTGGAGGCCATGCTGGCCACCAGCGGCAGGCTGACGCCGAGCACCTCGCGGTACCCGCCCGGCGCGTTCCAGCGTCCGGTGATGCCTGCCACCATCTTCGACAACATTCCATCCTCCGTGACGTACTGTCCGTGTTGCGGAAAAGCCGTACCGAATACCCTAGCGGAAAAGTGGCGTCAAGGCACCCTGGTTGCGCGACACGGTACGTTGCGCCCCGGCTGGGTAAAAATCCCCGCCTGCCCCGCATCTGGCACCGGCCCGCGCCGGCCGCCCGCCCCGGCGTCGGCGCACGGCGCGCCCCGCCCGCACCCTTCCCTTCACTGCGGATTCGCCCTATAAAGCGCCGATGCGTCAGCCATACCCCATCGCGCACCATTTGCTGTGCACCCTGCCGCTGCTGGCGCTGCTTGCGATATCCACCGTGTGCCTTGGCACCGGGGACGAGGTGATCGCCCACTGGCGCGCGTGGCGGCAGGCAAACCCCGGAACGGCCAACCTTGTCATGGTGCTGACCGACTGGGGCAACCCGGCCCTGTACGCGGTCTATGGTGCGCTGTTCTGGAGCGCCCGGCGCCGCCACGACCCGCGCGCCGTGCGTTTTGTCCTGGCCTACGTGGCGGTGCAACTGCTGATTGCGTTCCTGCTCGTGCGGGTGATCAAGATCACCGCCGGGCGCACCCGTCCCGGCGTGCCTGGGCCGTGGGTGCCGTTTTCGTTCGACGGGCCGCACAATTCGCTGCCATCCGGGCACACGGCGGAAATCGCCGGGGCCTGCGCGCCACTGGCCATGCGCTGGAAACACATGGCCGCTTCCCTTGCCCTTGGCGGATACGTGGCCGCCGTGGGCTATTCGCGGGTGCTGCTGGGGCAGCACCACGCCAGCGACGTATTGGCGGGGCTTCTGCTGGGCAGCCTTGCCGCCTTCATCATACACCGCATCACCCACAGGACCGCCCCCCTATGACCGACCCGAAGACCGAAACCGCCGCCCCCCAATCCAAGGCCGCCGCTTCTCCGGAAACGCCGCAGACCCCGCCCGGCGCCGCCGCCAGCGACAAGGATTCCGCAGGCGGCAAACCCGCCGGGTCCTGTCCGCCCCCGCAGGCAGGTGGGCGCCCCAGGGGCCTCCTGACCCGTCTGTACGACCTGCTGGCCGTGTTCCCACTGCTGCCGCTTACCCTCATCTACGCGGCGCAGACGGCCTTCACCCTGGATGCGCGGTCCCTGTGGTTTTCGGACGAAATCCGCCACGGCAACGTCTATGAAACCATGCTGGCCACCGGCCAGTGGCTGGTGCCGCACCTGAACGGCATCCCCTACCCGGACAAGCCTCCGGTATATTTCTGGTTCCTCGGCTTGCTGGACGTCATCCCCGGCGTGGACGGCCCCATGGTCTTCCAGTTGGGGGCCGCCGTATCCGGCCTGCTGGTGCTGTGGGCCACCTATGCCCTGGCCCGCCTGGTGGCCGGGTGCGACAAGCGCGAATCGTTCGCGGCGGGGCTGGTGCTGCTGTGCGGCTTCTACTTTCTGGGCGTGGTTCACTATGCCCGCATGGACCTGCTGTTCGCGGCGGTCATTACCCTGGCCCACATCTGCATGTACCGGGGCCTGCGCCTGCCCCTGGCCTTCCGCTGGATCATCCCGGCCTTTGCCCTGGCCGCCGTGGCGACCCTGGTCAAGGGGCCGTTCGGGCTGGCCTTTCCGCTGCTGACGGGCGTGACCTATGCACTGTGGCGCGGCATGCCCCGCCGCCTGAACCGCATGGACGTGGCCATCGGCGGCGGCATCATGCTGGCCACCCTGCTGGCCTGGGTGGGTGCGGTGTGGTTTGAAGGCTACGCCGACCTCATCCGCAACATCCTGCGTCACCAGATCGTGGACCGAGCCACAGCCGCCTGGCATCACGAACAGCCGTGGTGGCACTACCTGGCCACCTTCCCCGCCGCGTGGCTGCCGTTCACCCTGGTGCTGCCGTTCCTGCCGTGGGGCCGGGCCTTCTCCCCCGCGTCCCTGCGCAAGGTGCTGGCCACCCGCAAGGGCGAAGGCGACGGCATGGCCTACATCTGGCTGGCCCTGGTCACCTCGTTCGCCCTGCTGACCGCTGTCAGCATCAAGATCGTCATCTACCTGCTGCCGCTGTTCCCGCTGCTGGCCGTGGTCACCGCCCGCGCGGTGCTGCGCCTGAACGTGTTCGGCAGCCGCCTGTACCTTGGACTGACGGCCATCCTGCTGTTTGTGCTGGCGCTGGGCCTGGGCGGCCTTTCGCTGTGGCAGTGGGCGCCGGACATGGTGCGCGCGCGCTTTCAGCCTCAGGTGCTGGCCATGCTCGACATCGCGCGCGGCGCGCCCATCCTGGCGGGCATCACCCTGGTGTTTGCCGTGCTGCTGTGGAAGGCCGTGGACCGCAGCCGCCCCGAAGGCGGCCTGCTGACCCTTGCCGCCTTCGTCACCGCGCTCGTCGTGCCCGCCGCCTTGTTCACCGCGCCCTCGCTGGACCCGGTCATGAGCCCCCGCGCCCAGGCCGAGTTGATGGGCGAGTACATCCGCAAGGGGTACCACCCGGTCAGCTACAAGGTGTACTCCGGCACCTACACCTATTACGCGGGGGCCAACATCGAGGAACTTTCCGACGAGGACTCGCTGCGCGCAGCCATGGCGGTGTTCCCGCAGGTGGTGGTGGCCATGCGCGCCGACCGCTTTGCGGAATGGACCGACAAGCCCGCCGACCTGCGCGAGGTGCACCGCCAGTGGATCGTTGACCGCGAATACGTGCTGGCGGAGCGTTCCGGCCCCGTCCAGCCCGTACAGCCCACGCAGCCCGCTCAACCTGACGACGCGACGGCCCCCGCCATCACCGGCGATCAGGCCCCGGCACCCGATGCACCGGCACTGCCGCAGCCCGCGCCCGGCGATGCCGGAAACGGCACAGCACCAGCAACGCCCGCCGCGCCCCAGCCCGTGTTGCCGGGGCTGCAGCCCGCCACGCCGGAG
>NZ_VSMK01000166.1 GCF_011682075.1 Nitratidesulfovibrio liaohensis | reverse complement strand
CCGCCACTGCCGTCGCATCCGCCGTCGCCGCAACCCCACATTCCGGCCTGCCCCCGCGCACCCTGGCCGAAGGCGCCCTGTGCGCCCTGGGCGCCGGGCTGGCCTGGGGGCTGGTGTTCATCGTCCCGTTGCTGTTGGGCGACTACCCACCCGCCGTGCTCTCGTTCGGGCGGTACATGGCCTTCGGGGCCATCGCCGTGGTGCTGGGCCTGCGCGACACGGCCCGGCTGCGCCTGCTGGACCGGGCAGACTGGCTGCGCGCCCTGGAACTGGCCCTGTCCGGCAACATCCTGTACTACCTGTGCCTTTCCGCGGCCATCCAGCGTGCGGACGCCCCCCTGCCCACGGTGATCATCGGCACCCTGCCCATCATCATCGCCATCATCTCCAATCTGCGCGACCGGCGGCTGCCGTGGGCGCGGCTGGTGCCACCGCTGGCGGCCATCGCCGCCGGGGTGCTGCTGGTGAACCGCCACGAAATCGGTCGTCTGGGCTTCGACCGGCCCCTGTCGGACTACCTGACCGGCGTGGTTCTGGCCTGGGGGGCCGTGGCCTGCTGGACATGGTATCCGTTGCGCAACAGCCAATGGCTGGCGCGGCGCCCGCATCTGGGCTCCGGTCTGTGGGCCACGGCGCAGGGGCTGGCCACCTTGCCGCTGGCCCTGCTGGGCATGGCTGGGGCCTGCGCGTGGTACTCCCTGGCAGATGGCGGCAGCGGCGGCTTTGCCGCGCCGCTGGGCCCCCGCCCGTGGACCTTCGCGGGGCTGATGTTCACCCTGGGGCTGCTGGCCTCGTGGCTGGGCACCACCCTGTGGAACCGCGCCAGCCGTCTGCTGCCCGCCGGGCTTGCGGGACAGCTGATGGTCTGCGAAACCTTGGCCGCCCTGACCTACGCCTATTGCTGGCGCGGCCAGGCCCCGGATGCCGGAAGCCTGGGCGGCGTGGCCCTGCTGATGGCCGGGCTGCTGCTGGGGCTGCGCGCGTTCCGTCGCGTGTGATAACCCCGCACCCCCCTCTTCCCTTCCCCCGCAACGGAAACGGCGGCACGTTGCCGTGCCGCCGCATGCGTAAAATCCGTGTGGCTCGAAGGCGTGCCACCCTTCCCTGTCGCGGGAAGGCACGGCGCGCCCGGTCCCTGGTGCGACCGCGCCGGGACTAGCCCGCCGCGGCACCGCCCTTGCTGATCAGGAAGCCCTTGGTGGAGGGGCCAGTGGAGGCCGAGGTGCCCGCAATCTTCGACAGGTAGGTGTCGCCCAGCGTCTTCAGGTGTTCGCCCACGTTGTCGAAGTGGTTGAAGTGCACCTGCTCCTCTTCGATGATGGTTTCGAACAACTTCATGCTGATGCTGTCGCCACATTCGCGGCACACCTGCAGGAACTGGTTGTAGGCGTCGATGGTGTCATCTTCGAGCCCGGCGTCGTAGGGGAAGATCGTCTGCACGTCCTGCCCCTTGACCAGATCGCCCTCACGCTCGGTGGTGGGCTCGCCGCCCAGCTCCTTGATGCGCTCGGCGAACATTTCGGCGTGGCGCATTTCGTCGATGGCGATCAGCTTCATGTCCGCCGCCAGCGTCCCGTAGTCCATGTTGTCCAGCCCGTAGTGCTGGTTCATGTACTGGGTGATGGCGTTCAGCTCCATGGCGCGCGCCTTGTTCAGCACCTCGATGACCTTGGCCTTGCGGGCCTCGCGCGGGGAGGGGGCCGCCGCTGCGGGCTTGGCCTTTGCCGGTTTCGTCGCTTTGTTCATGCGTCCGCTCCTTTTGCAGGGAATTGGGTGGGGTTGCCCACCTGACCTTCCACTTACCACAGGCACGGCGAAGGTGCATCATTTTCGTACCCGTGCGGGTCTGCCCGGCGACAACGGAATACGTTACCGGCCACCCCTCTCTTGTCCGCCCCACACTCCGCGTCCGGAAACGCATCGGGCCTCTCGCACCGGCAGACAAATCCCGCAACGCCCCATTCTTCTGTCGCGCAAATTGCAATTTCGCGTATAGTCTGTCCACAGACCACTCCGCGCCGCTTGCGGCGCGCCACCTGACCAGGGGTACCTCCATGCCCAGCGTGCATCATTCCGGGGCCGCATCCGTTACAGCCCGGCTTGTCGCCCTCGTTCTGGCGATCGTGCTGTGCGCGGCAGCCGCATCGGGCACGGAAGTACCGCCCGATCCCATTCACCGTGCGTCAAGGGCGACGCCTGCCTCCGCCCTGTCCACCCTGTCGTCACTGTCCACCCTGTCGTCACTGTCGTCACTGTCGTCACTATCCGGGCTGCCCGCACTGTCCGTGGGGTCCGTGACCGCC
This sequence comes from Nitratidesulfovibrio liaohensis, assembly GCF_011682075.1. Classification (GTDB taxonomy): domain Bacteria; phylum Desulfobacterota; class Desulfovibrionia; order Desulfovibrionales; family Desulfovibrionaceae; genus Cupidesulfovibrio; species Cupidesulfovibrio liaohensis. Next base: position 3,146 of record NZ_VSMK01000166.1, on the reverse strand, counting down.
GATGCCCTGCCGGGCGCCGCCTTGCAGGCCGTCCCCACCGGCGTGCAGCCGCCCGACCCCTGGTGGGTGCGCGTCATCGACGATGCCACGCTCATCCTTCCGGCAGCCGCCCTGCTGCTGTGGCTGACCCTGCGCCTGCGCCGCACCCGGCGCGCCCTGGGCCGGGCAGAAAACACCCTGCGCAGCATCGTGCAGGTCACCTCGCCGCTGGTGGAGCAGGAATTCTTCCGGATGCTGGTGCAGCAACTGGCCCATGGCCTTGGCGCGCGCTACGCCCTGATAGGCGAATTGAGCGACGCGGGCGAACAGGGCGGCCCGACCACACAGGATGACGGAGGCAAGCGGGACGACGGCGACTACCTGCGCGTGCTGGCCGCATGGCTGGGCGAGGCGCCCGGCGAACCCTTCGACTATGCGTTGCACGGCACCCCCTGCTCCCGCACCCTCAATTCGCCGGACCTGTGCGTCTATCCAGACGGCGTGCAGGAAATCTTTCCCGAAGCCGAACTGCATGCCTCGCTGGGCATTCAATCCTACATGGGCCTTGCCCTGCGCGACGCGCAGGGCACCCCCCTGGGCGTGCTGGCCGTGTTCCACGACCTGCCCATGGCACCGCCCACGGGTGAAGGCGTGGCACTTATGCGCATCCTTGCCGGGCGCGCAACGGCAGAGCTGGAAAGGATGCGCGCCGGGCGGGCCCTGCGCGAAAGCGAGGCCCGCTACCGGGGCCTGTTCGAAAACAACCACGTGGTGGCCCTGCTCATCGACCCCACCACCAAGGCCATCCGCGATGCCAGCCCCGCCGCCGCCGAATTCTACGGCTGGCCGCGCGAGGTGCTGCGCACCATGCACATCTCCGACATCAACACCTTGCCGTCAGGGAAACTGCGAGGCGAACTCTCATCGGCGGCGCGGGGCGAAAAGCAGCGTTTCCGCTTTCGCCACCGCATGGCCAACGGCACCACCCGCGACGTGGAATCGAACACCGGCACCTTGGTGCTGCACGGCGAGCCGCTGCTGTATTCCATCATCACCGACGTCACCGAACAGTGCAGGGCAGAAGAAGCCCTGCGACATAGCGAACTGCGGCTGCGCATGCTGGTGGAAAGCGCGGGCGACGCCATCTACCTCGTGGACGGCACGGGCCATGTCCTTGACGCCAACCCCGAGGCGGAACACCAGACCGGCCACACCCGTGAACAACTGCTGCGCATGACCCTGTTCGACATCGACGAACGGCTCGATCAACGCGGCTTTGCCCGGCTGCGCGCAGAACTGGAATCCGCCCGCAAGGCCACTTTCGAAACCACACACCGCACGCGCGGCGGCACGCCGCTGCCGGTGGAGGTGCGCATGGCGCTGGTGGAAGAAGCGGACGGCGACCCGCTGCTGCTGGCCATCGTGCGCGACAGTTCGACCCGCAAGCGGGCGGAATGCGAGCTGCGCTGCGCCAAGGAGGCCGCCGAGACCGCCAGCCGCACCAAAAGCGAATTCCTGGCCAACATGAGCCACGAAATCCGCACCCCGCTCAACGGCATCATGGGCATGCTGCAACTGTTGCAGGCAGACCCGGCCAAGGCCATGCGCACGGTGTACGTAAGCGCGGCCACCCAGTCGTGCCGCCGCCTGGGGCTGCTGTTGGGCGACATCCTTGATCTTTCGCGCATAGAGGCGGGCAAGCTGGAACTGCACGACGAACCCTTCGAGGCGCGGGCCGTGCTGGACGAGGTGCGCGGCCTGTTCGAAGGCCCCGCCGCCGAACGCGGGCTGGCCCTGCGCGTAAGCGTGGACGAGCGCATTCCCCGCCACCTGCGTGGCGACGCCATGCGCCTGCGCCAGGTGCTTTTCAACCTGGTGGGCAACGCGGTGAAGTTCACCGACCAGGGCGAGGTTGTGGTGGAGGCATGGCGGGTGCAGGCATCGCGCTCGCGCGGGTGCAGGGTGGTGTTCACCGTGCGCGATACCGGCATAGGCATTGCCGAAGACCGGCTGAAGGACATCTTCGAACCGTTCGTGCAGGCAGAAACGGCCAGCACCCGGCGCTACCAGGGCGCGGGGCTGGGGCTGCCCATCGTGCGGCGGCTGGTGAGGCTGATGCGCGGCACCGTCACCGTGGAAAGCACGCCGGGCACGGGCACCGCCTTCAGCGTCAGCCTGCCCTTCCGCTTCGTGAACAAGGTGGAGGATACCGTGGCCGACCCGCCCGCCGCCGACGCCCTGGCCCTGCGCGGCAGGGCCATCCTGCTGGCCGAGGACGACGCGGTGAACCGCCTGGCCGTGACGCGCCTGCTGGAGAACATGGGGGCGCGGGTGACCACCGCCGACAACGGCGAACGGGCCGTGCAGGCCCTGCTGGCCGCCGACTTCGACTGCGTGCTCATGGACATCCAGATGCCGGTCATGGACGGGATGGAGGCCACCCGCCGCCTGCGGGCCCTGGCACATGAAGGGGCGCGCGAGGGGATGGAAGACGCACCCGCATCGGACGCGGCTGGCGGCGCCCCGGCAGGAAGCGGTCCCCTGCATGCGACGGGCGCCGAACCCGTTGCTGCGCCCGAGGGGATGCCCGATGGGATGCCCCATGGGAGGCATGACGCGATGCATGACGGGGAAGATGGCGCAGAGGCGGAGAGCGTGCATGACCTGCGCATCGATGACCGGCGCATCGACGACCGGCGCATCGACCCGCGCATCCTGCGGGCGCGCTCGGCAACGCCCATCATCGCCCTGACCGCCCACGCCATGCGCGGCGACCGCGAACAGTTTCTGGCTGCGGGCATGGACGGCTACCTGACCAAGCCCGTGGAGGCCGCCACGCTGGCCAACGCCATCGTGCGGGCCATCCGCGAACAGGGCTTGCGGGAACGTGAACCCGAAGGGTTGCAGTAGGTACGGACGGGACTGGTGCGCGGACGAGAAACCGGACGCGGCGACGGGCTAGAGATGGTCCAGCAACTCCAGCGGATGCGCCAGCAGCACGGATGCCCCGCTATCGCGCAGTTCCGCCTCGCCCCGGAAGCCCCACAGGCAGCCCACGGCCAGCATGCCCGCGCCGTGCGCGGTGCGCATGTCCACGTTGCTGTCGCCCACGAAGGCCGCGTGTGCCGGGTCCACACCCAGGGCACGGGCCGTGGCGATGGCCGCCG
>NZ_VSMK01000165.1 GCF_011682075.1 Nitratidesulfovibrio liaohensis | reverse complement strand
CAGCCGGATGCCGCCGCCTGGGGCGGGCGCACCCTGGACTGGCACGCCCCGTACATGGTCCAGTCCGCCGACCTGCACCTGACCGCGCACTTCCGCGCGCCGGAAGGCACCCCGCCCGACCTTGCCGCCTTCGCGGACGACACCCCGCCCCCGTCGGGCAACGATACGGGCAACACCACCGGCGAACCACAACGCGACACCCTGTCGCCGGAGGTGGCCTTTTCCCCGGCCCGCGCCCATGCGCTGCCCTTTTCCGTCAGCGACCTGCACGCCCAGGTCACGGACATGGGGCGCTTCGACTACCTGCGCCCGTGCATTTCGGTAACCGGATGCTGCCACATGTTCCGCACCGCGGAACTGCTGGAGGGCGGGGGCTTTTCCCTTTCGCTGTCACCGTCGCAATACGACGACCTGGAACACGACCTGCGCCGGGCACGTGCCGGGCGCCTGGCCTGCTACACCGGCTTTCTGCCCGTGCGGCACATGAAGCGCAGCGGCAAGGCCGTGCGCATGGGCGCGGCACAGTTCGGCAACGGCCTTGGCAACCGGTACAAGCTTTCGGGCATGTTCGACACCGCCGAAGTGTTGACCATGCGCCGCCGCGAGTTCGAGGCGCTGGAACGCGACCTGCTGCGCAAGCTGGCGGCTCTGGGCACGCGGACGGGTTCCTGACGGCAGGCGTGACGGCGGGGCTTGCCCGGGTCGGGCCAGTCAGGCACGATTACCCAGTCAGGCACGATTACCCGAACAGGTACTATTTCCCGAATTGGCCAGATTGGCCGATACCCCCGGCAGCCCCGGACCACCACGATCACCACGCCCCGCACCGGGGCACACGGCTACCGCGCGGACGCACCGCGCGCCCTTGGCAGGACACCATATGCACGTCAAATACCTGATCATCGGCGCAGGCCCCACCGGCCTTGGCGCGGCCCACCGGCTGACGGAACTGGGCGAGCATTCCGTATTGGTGCTGGAGCGCAACCCCTACGCCGGGGGGCTGGCCGCCAGCTTCCGCGACGCGGCGGGGTTCACCTGGGACATCGGCGGGCACGTGGTGTTTTCGCATTACACCTATTTCGACAATCTGGTGGATGCGCTGCTGGGCGGAGAATACCTGGAGCACATGCGCATCGCGCGGGTGCGCATTGCCGAGCGCTGGGTGCCCTATCCCTTCCAGAACAACATCCGCCACCTGCCGCCGGACATGCAGTGGGAATGCGTGCAGGCCCTGCTGCCCGGCCACCGGCGCGAAGTGGCGCCCACCAACTTCGCGGAATGGTTCGAATACGTCTTCGGCGCGGGCATCGCCAAATATTTCATGCGGCCCTACAACTTCAAGGTATGGGCCACCCCCGCCGAGATGATGAGCTATCAGTGGATCGGCGAGCGGGTCAGCGTGGTGAACCTTGAAATGGTGCTGCGCAACCTGGTGCTGCAACTGGACAACGTGAGCTGGGGCCCCAACAACCTGTTCCGCTTTCCCCAACAGGGCGGCACCGGCGAAATCTTCACCCGGCTGGCCGCGCGCCTGGGCGACAAGGTGCGCCTGAACACCCCCGTGGCCGCCGTGGACCCGGCCAGCCGCGCCGTGCATACAGCCGACGGCCAGACCATCACCTACGACAAATTGCTGACCACCGGCCCCCTGGATATCCTGATCCGCGACCAGATCGGAGCGGGGCCCGCCGCCGCCATGGTGGGCGACGGCATGCGCGCCGCCGCCGGGCAACTGGCCCGCAACGGGGTGTTCGTGGCCGGGGTGGGCGTGAACGGCACGCGCGATGACGACACCTGCTGGATGTACTTTCCGGAATCCAACGCGCCCTTCTACCGCCTGACCAACTTCCACAACTACTCGCCCCGCAACGCGGCCCGGCCCGGCCACCAGCGCGCGCTGATGGCCGAAACCTCGTGGTCGAACCACAAGCCCGAGCAGTTGGACACCCTGATGGACAAGACCATCGAGGGGCTTGTAAACACCTCCATGCTCCATCCCGATGAAACGGCGCGCATCGCGTCGCGGTGGTCCATTGCCGTGGACTACGGCTACCCGGTGCCCACCCTGGGGCGCGATGACGCCCTGCGCTGCATTCAGCCATGGCTGGAAGCGCACGGCATATACTCGCGCGGGCGCTTCGGCGGGTGGAAGTACGAGGCCGCCAACATGGACCATTCGGTCATGCAGGGCGTGGAATGGGCCGGGCGCATGGTGCTCGGCGAAGAGGAAACCACCTACAAGCTGTGATGCGGCCGCCTGACCGGCGGGTCGATCCGAGACCACCATGAATGCACAACGCTACGAGGCGCGGCGCGAAACCCTGCGCGCCGCCATGCGCGAAAAAGGCCTGTCCGCCCTGCTGGTCAGCCACGCGGCCAACCGGTTCTACCTTTCCGGCTTCGAACTGCACGACGTGCAGTTGAACGAGAGCGCCGGGTACCTCATCGTCACCGCCGACGGCAACGACTGGCTGTGCACAGACCCCCGCTACCTCGACGCGGCCCGTCGCCTGTGGCCCGAAGAGCGCGTGTTCATCTATTCCGGAGACGCGCCGGGCCAGATCAACGGGCTGCTCAAGGACAAGATGCGTGGTACCGTGGGCTTCGAGGCGCGCGCCGTGACCCTGGACTTCTTCGACAAGGTCTCGCCCGGTCTGACCATGGAACGGGCCGACGGCATGGTCGAGGAAATGCGGGTAATCAAGGAACCCGAGGAAATCGAGCTGATGCGCCGTTCCGCGACGCTGAACCACCGGCTCATGGAATGGGTGCCCACCATCCTCGTGCCCGGACGTACCGAAGCCGAGGTGGCCTGGGACATCGAAAAGTTCTTCCGCGAGCATGGCGCCAGCGAACTGGCCTTCTCCAGCATCGTGGGCGTGGGCACCAACGGCGCCCTGCCCCACTACGCCCCCGGCGACGTGCCCCTGACCGAAAACTGCCCGGTGCTGGTGGACGTGGGCGCCCGGCTGGACCTGTACAACTCGGACCAGACCCGCACCTTCTGGGTGGGCGACAAGCCCGCCGACCACTTCACCCGTGCGCTGGAACAGACCAAGGCCGCCCAGGCCGCAGCCATCAGGATCATGCGCCCCGGCCTGCCGGTGGCCGATGCCTACCGCGCCGCGCGCGCCCACTTCGAGGCGGAAGGGGTGGCCGCCCACTTCACCCACGCGCTGGGGCACGGCATAGGCCTGGAAACCCACGAACCACCCAGCCTGAACCCGCGCAATGAAATGATCCTCAAGCCCGGCATGATCGTGACCGTGGAACCCGGCCTGTACTACCCCGAATGGGGCGGCATCCGCTGGGAATACATGGTGCTGGTCACCGAGGACGGGGTGGAGATTCTCTAGCTCCCTCCCCGGCGAGGAAATCCGCAATGCATGCGCCCGGCCCCTGCGAGGGGTCGGGCGTTTCGCGTGAGGAGGGCTGGGCAAGGTTCCCGGATCGCAACGAGGCCGGGCAGCTTGACACGATGGCTCAGTCGGGGCACCTCCCCCGTACCGGCGGCCAGCTCCCCCCTGTGCTCCCGCATCCCCCCGTCCGCCGCCCCACACTCACCCGCAGGAGACCCCGTGGCCCGCAAACGCCCCCGCAAGCCATCCCCGCCGCTGCCGCCGCCGCGTACTTCGTCCCGGCTGTACGCGCGCATCGCGCCCCGGCATATCGCCATGTTCCGCTTTCTGCTGGAGGCCCAGGACAACCTGGGCTACATGACCGTGCTCGATCGCGGGGTCGGGGGCAGTGCGAATGGCAATGACGCGGATGGCAACGGCGCGGTACCGAGTGGACACGGCCCGCAAGGCGGCCCCCCCGGCGGCATGGGCAAGGGCTCCACAGCCCCCGGCGCGGACGCCGTGCTCAAGATCGTGTTCTCGCCGCATCAGGAACGGGAGATGCGCGCCTTTCTGGAGTCCATGCGCGCCACCATTCCCTTCACGGTCTTCGAATCGCCGTTGCGCGTGCAGACGCGACAGGTGGAATAAGACCGGCGGGCAGCGCTGGCGTGACAACACAGACACGGCAGGGCCAACGTTCCGGCCCGCGCGCCTCTGCAGCACACGGCAAACGAGCGGGGCGCACCAACATGGTGCGCCCCGCTCGTTTGTTGCCTGCCATGGCAGGTCGGCTCCTGCCCTGTTCAGAACAGCGTCCCCTGCTCCCCCTCGCCGCCGCGCAGCGCCTGCATGCGCCGGATATACGCGCCCACGTCGAACTTGGAGCGTGCCCCGTTGTAGGTCATGGAGCGGATGGTGCCCTGCACGGGGCGTTCGCCCCACGGCCTGTCGTGCACCCCCCCTGCTGACCATGCGATGCCGGTGTAGCCGTTGCTGTCGCGGCCATCCAGAAAATAGCGGTCGTTCAGGGCCACGGCCACGCGCACGGCGTCTTCCGGCGTGGGCGACCACAGCAGGATCTGCTTGGCCCAGTACATGCGCAGGTAGCCGTGCATGCGCCCCGTGACCACCATTTCGGTCTGGGCCGCGTTCCACAGCGGGTCCTCCGTGCGCGCGGCATCCAGTTGGGCATGGTCATACAGGGCCGGGCGCGGGTCGCCCCGGTGCTTGTCCAGGGTGGCGCGCGCCCAGTCGGGAAAACAGGTGACTGCGTCGTAGTCCTGCGCGTGCAGACAGAAGTTGTCGGCCAGTTCACGCCGCACGATCAGTTCTTCCAGAAACGAGGCCCGGCAGTCCTCCGGCGCCTCTTCATGGGCCTGTGCCGCCAGCGCGGCCCGCTGGGCGGACAGCATGCCGAAGTGCAGGTACGGCGACAGGCCGGACACGCCGTCTGCGTTGGGATCATTGCGCAGGTGGTAGCGGTGCAGACGGGCGCGGATGAAATCGTCCAGGGCGGCGCGGGCGGCGTCCTCCCCGGGGGCGATGTCCGGTATGCCCGGCAGCGGGCGGACCTCGGCCACGGTGCGGTCCACGGCCAGGTTGTCGCGCAGGGATGCCCAGTCAACCTCCGGGACGGGCAGCGTCCACGGGGGCACCGGCCCGGAAGACACGGAGGGCAGCGGGGGAAGGGGCGCCAGGAATTCCGGCAGCAGGCGATGGATTTTCGGGCGCAGGGTGCGGGCCGCGTATTCACGCTTGGGCGAGGCCACCCGGCAGGGCACCACGTTGCGGCCATCCACCTCGTGCAGGGGGCAGACCCCGGCCAGCCCCCGCGCGGCGGATGCCAGCCACGCCCGCTTCACCCGCAGCACGTCGAAGTCGGTGACCACCAGCGAGGCATGCACCGCGCGGGCATAGCCCACCACTTCTTCCGGCGGGTTGCCACGCAGCACCACCAGGGGGATGCCCGCCGCCGCCAGATGACGCCGGGTTTCCTCCATCCCGCGCAGCAGAAAGCCGAACTGGCGGATGGTGGCCCCCAGAAAGCTGCTGGCCAGGCACCACACCACGGCCAGCGGCGCGCCCAGCCGGGCGGCCTCGGCATGGGCGTGCAGCAGCGCCCAGTTGTCGCGGGC
>NZ_VSMK01000175.1 GCF_011682075.1 Nitratidesulfovibrio liaohensis | reverse complement strand
GCCCTGCGGCCCGGCACCCTTGAAGCCGACCGGGCAGTGGGCGACGGCGGGCGCACCAGCCTGCGCCGGGCGCTGGGGGCCACGCTGGCCGTGTCCCTGCTGAACCCGCACGTGTACCTAGATACCGTGGTCATGCTGGGCGGCATCAGCGGGCACTACCCGGCCCCGGAGCGCCTTTCCTTCGGTGCGGGCGCGGCCACGGCCTCGTGCCTGTGGTTTTTTACCCTTGGCGGCTGCGGCAGGGTGCTGGCCCCGCTGTTCCGCAAGCCCGTGGCCTGGCGGGTGCTGGACGGCAGCGTGTGCCTGGTGGTGTGGGGCGTGGCCCTGTCCCTGGCCCGGCAGGCCTGGGCGGGGTAGGGACGCGGGCATGTTTCGCTGGCAGGACAACCATGTCCGAAAACGGCTGGAAATGTGGAGGCAGGGTGGTAGGCTTCGCCAAAAGAGGTGAGGACCCGTGCCCAATGACCAGCACAACGCTTGGTATGCCGCATTCAAGGCAAAAGACCCACGGTTCGATGGCCGGTTCTTTGTCGGCGTGACGTCCACGGGCATTTACTGCCGCCCCGTGTGCCGGGCCAAATTGCCAAGGGCTGAAAACTGCACGTTTTACGCAACCGCCGCCGCCGCGGAGCAGGCGGGCTTTCGGCCATGCCTGCTCTGCCGCCCGGAACTGGCCCCTGGGACCGCGCCCCCGAATGTGTCCCAAAATGTTCCGGTGGACGCGACCGCCTCTCTTGCGCGGCGCGCGGCGAGATTGCTGGAGGACAACTGCGGGAGCGGACACGGCGTGGAGGAACTTGCCCGCCGTCTGGGCTGCACGGGCCGTCATCTGCGCCGGGCGTTCATGGCCGAATACCACGTCACGCCCGTCCAGTACCTGCAAACGTGCAGACTGCTGCTAGCCAGGAACCTGCTGGCCGACACGGATCTTTCAATCATCGACGTGGCCATGGCCGCGGGTTTCGGAAGCCTGCGGCGCTTCAACGCGCTGTTCAGGAAGCACTACCGCCTCGCCCCCACCGCGCTGCGCAAGCAGGCGGCAACGCACGGGAGGCAGGGGACGGGCGTCACCCTGGCCCTGGGGTACCGCCCGCCCTTCCAGTGGCAAACCATACTGGAATTCCTCGCGTCGCGCGCCATTCCGGGCGTGGAGCTGGTCCGGGATGGCGAATATCTCCGGACCGTGCGGTTCGCCACCGGGACGCCACCGGCGGTGTCCGGCTGGATACGGGTGGGGCACCAGCCGGGGAAACGGGTGTTGACCGTCACCATGGATGCCGCCCTGCTGCCGGTCCTGTCACGGGTGCTGGCGCGCGTGCGCCATTTGTTCGACCTGCATTGCGACCCCGGGACGATTTACGAAACCCTGTCGTCCATGAACGACATCCGGCCCGGCCTGTGCGTTCCCGGAATCCGGCTGCCCGGCTGCTTCGATGCCTTTGAAATGGCGGTGCGCGCGGTTCTCGGGCAGCAGATCACGGTCAAGGCCGCAGGAACCCTGGCGGCCCGGCTGGTGCAGGCCCACGGCATTCCGGTCGAAACCGGCATCGCCGGGCTGACCCACGTCTTTCCCGCGCCCGAAACCATCATGGCCCTTCAGGGGGCCGGGGCCATCGGCGACCACCTCGGCCCGCTGGGCATCACGGGCGCGCGGGCACGCACCATCCTCGCGCTGGCCAGGCTGTTCGGGACGGGGGACGCCGACTTCGGCCACGGCGCGCTGCCGGAAACCGGAATCGAAACACTGATGGCCGTTCCGGGCATCGGCATGTGGACCGCGCACTACATCGCCATGCGGGCCATGGGGTGGCCCGACGCCTTTCCGCACACTGACCATGGCGTCAGGAAGGCCCTCGCCCCCCGGACGCCGGAGCAGATACTGGCCCTGGCGGAGTCTTGGCGTCCCTGGCGCGCCTACGCCACGATCAACCTGTGGAATTCCCTGTAACCGGCGCATCGTGCAAGGAGCAGCCATGTTCTATTCCACGCGGTATTCGTCTCCCATCGGGCCCGTCCTGGTGGCGAGCGATGGCGACAACCTGGTGGGACTGTGGCTGGAAGGGCAGAAGTACTTCGGCGGCACCGTTGCGGAAGAGCGTGTTCCCAAGGACGACCTGTCCGTGTTTTCCGTGGTCCGGGAATGGCTGGACGAGTATTTCGCAGGCGGGAAGCCGGACATTGCAAGGCTGCCGCTGGCGCCGCGCGGCAGTTCCTTTCGCAGGGCGGTATGGGCGCTGCTGTGCGAGATTCCGTACGGCACGACCACGACCTACGGCGAGATCGCCCGGATTGTTGCCGCCCAGACCGGCAGGACGGGCAAGGCCAGCATGTCCGGTCAGGCGGTGGGCGGGGCGGTGGGGCATAATCCGATCTCCATCGTCATTCCTTGCCACCGGGTGGTGGGGGCCAACGGCAGCCTGACCGGCTATGCCGGGGGACTGGAGAAGAAGATCCGCCTGCTCGAACTGGAAGGCGCGGACATGGCCCGGTTTTATGTCCCCACGAAAGGGACGGCGCTCTAGAAACACCCACGAAGGGCATCATCGTATCACCCGTCCATAATGAACAGAAGGGAGGGCACGTTGCCGTGCCCTCCCTTTTCATTGTCCTTGTGGCAGCGCCACCTATTCCCGGTCGCGCGGGGTCGCCGGCTCCACCCCAAGGCGGAAGCCCCGGATCTGGTTGCCGTTCATCACCGAGATGACTTCCTGCGCGTAGTCGGCGGGCACTTCCACGAACGACACGCGGTCGCGGATGTCGATGGCGCCGATCATGCGGCCGGGGATGCCGGTTTCGCCCGCGATGGCCCCCACGATGTCACGCGCGGTGACGCGCATCTTGCGGCCCACGTTCAGGAACAGGCGCACCATGCCGGGCTCGGCGCCGGTGCCTGCCGGGGTCTTTTCACCGCCGGGCACGGCGTCGCCCAGTTCACGGCGCATCAGCAGCTTGAGCAGCGCTGCGGCCATGTCCACGGTGGTCACGTCCTCGTCCAGGAACGATTCCACGATGTCGGTGTACTTTTCCAGTTCGCCCGCCTCGATGTGGCGGCGCACTTCGGCCAGCAACTGGTTGGTCTTCACCGTGGCCACGTCGCTGGACGTGGGCACCTGGTGCTGCACGATGTGCGCCTTGGTGAACTTCTTGATGTCGCGCAGCTTGTAGAAGTCGCGCCCGGAAACGAAGGTGAACGCCCGGCCCGAACGCCCGGCGCGGCCCGTGCGGCCAATGCGGTGCACGTAGTGCTCGACCGCGTTGGGGATGTCGTAGTTGACCACGGCTTCCACGTCGTCCACGTCGATGCCGCGCGCGGCCACGTCGGTGGCCACCAGGATTTCGATGCCGTTGCTGCGGAAGCGCGCCATCACCCGGTCGCGCTGCGACTGGTTGAGGTTGCCGTGCAGGCCGTCGGCCTGATAGCCGCGCCCCTGCAGGTGCTGGGTCAGTTCGTCCACGCCGCGCTTGGTCGAGCAGAACACGATGGCGCGCTTGGGGTTGTACAGGTCCAGCACCCGGCACAGCGCCTCCAGCTTCTGGAAGGGCCGCACCTCGTAGTAGATCTGTTCGATGCTGGGCACGGTGACCTGCTTCTGGGTCACCTTGAGGAATTCGGGCGTCTTCAGGAAGCGCTGGGCCATGTCCAGAATGGCCGGGGGCATGGTGGCCGAGAAGAACACCGTCTGCGCTTCCTTGGGCACCTGGCCGAGGATGTGTTCGATGTCGTCGCGAAAGCCCATGTCGAGCATTTCGTCGGCTTCATCCAGCACGGCCATGCGCACGGTGGAAAGGTTGATGGTGCCGCGCTCCATGTGGTCCATGACGCGACCGGGGGTGCCCACCACCACCTGCGCGCCGCGGCGCAGGGCCTTGAACTGGCGGTCGATGGGCTGCCCGCCGTACACGGGCAGCACGTACAGCCCGCGCTTGCGCGAGGCAAGCTGGGTAAGTTCTTCCGCCACCTGGATGGCCAGTTCGCGCGTGGGGCACAGGATGATGCCCTGGATGTCCTTTTCGCGCGGGTCCACCCGCTCCAGCAGGGGGATGCCGAAGGCCGCCGTCTTGCCGGTGCCGGTCTGGGCCTGGCCGATGACGTCGCGGCCTTCGAGGATGTGGGGGATGGCCAGTGCCTGGATGGGCGAGGCTTCTTCGAAGCCCATCTCTTCGATGGCCTTCAGGATTTCCTTGGAAAGGGACAATTCTTCAAAGCGTAAGGTTTCCATTCTCATTCCTTCGTGCGCGGGGCGCTCGGCGGCGCCGCGACGGGAAGTGCGTTGGCGTATCGTGCCAGTGCTTCCTGCTTCCTGTCGGGGGGCAGCCGTTTGACGTGATGCTCGGCCTTCTGTGCGGTGCTGCGGTCAGGGAACGGGGCGGTGGCGACCAGCGTGACCGGGCGGCGCGAGCGCGTGTAGCGCGCGCCCCTGCCCCGGTTGTGTTCGCCAAGGCGCCGTTCCATGTCCGTGGTGACGCCGCAGTACAGCGTCCCGTCGGCACAGCGCACAAGATAGACAACCCATTTGTATGTTACCGCCGCGTGTTCCATGGAGGTACCGAATCGGGGCACACGCCCCGTTCGCTCCGGACCTCCCGCGCACGATGCCAGCCGCACGCGAAACCGGAGGCGATGCCCTGTGCCCGTGGGCCGGAATCCGCATTCCGGCGTGTGGCGCGCAAGGCCTGTTGCAGTGTTGATGATGCGGGCCCGTTGCCGCGAGCGCGCGGCCGGTGCCCGGTCTTTTCCAAAATACGCGCCGCATCCGCTCGCACGCGAGGATTTTTTGCGCGCCGACGGGGCTTCCCGCCTGCGGCAAAAAAGACCGCGTGCTTAACAGCAGGCGCAGCCCCGACCATCCTCCCCCATGTCCAGGGTGATGGTGTCGCCGGGCTTCATGTCGAACAGCCGACAGTCCGGGGCGTGGTTGCGCAACTGCTCGCGAAAGCGCTCGGTGTTCTGTTCCAGCACCGGAAAGGTGCCCCAGTGCATGGGCACCACCGAGCGGGTGCGCAGCATGGCGCTGGCCATGGCCGCCTGTCGCGCGTCCATGGTGAAGGTGCCGCCGATGGGCAGCATGGCAAGGTCGATGGAATGCAGCCGTCCCCACAGCTCCATCGACGCGAAGATGCCCGTGTCCCCGGCATGGTAGAAGGTGAATCCGCCCGGCATGGTCACGATGTACCCCACGGGCGCGCCCGATTCCGACGAGTGGAAGGCCTGGGTCATGGTGACGCTGACACCCTTGTGCGTCACCGTGCCGCCGATGTTGAAGCCGATGGAATTCAGCAGCAGGCCGGGGCGCAGCCCCTCTTCCAGCAGGCGCTGGGCCGTGCCCACGATGCACCCCAGCAGCGCGCCGGTGGTGTTGCATATCTGTACTGCCTGCCCCACGTGGTCGCCGTGGTCATGGGTGACCAGCACAAGGTCCGGCGGGGCGATGTCGCTCCACGGGGTGGATGCGGAGGGGTTGCCCTCGAAAAAAGGGTCCACGAGCACGTTGGCCCCGGCGCAGGAAATCTGGAAATTGGCGTGGCCGTGCCATGTGAGGCTGTACTGCATGGTCTGATCCTGCCTTTCCGCAAAAAGGTTTCCGCGTCGCCGGGCCTGTCCCGGTGCAATCCGCGAACGGGGGCTGTTGGCGATGCGGCCGTGGGAGCGCTGCTCCGGTTCCCTCCGGTATCGACGCAATACCGGGGGAACCGGCGTTCCCGTTTCGTGCCGCGCGGGCGGTCCGCACGCCGTGGATGCCTGATGCACATGCGGCATGCGGTCGGGGCGCGGCCCGTGCCCGGTTCATGCCTGTTCGTGCCTGTGCGTGCCGTTCATGTCCGTTCATGTCGGGCGGCCATCCGTGGCGTGCGCCGTGGGCGCGGCTATTCCGTGTCGGCGGCCTCGCCCCAGCGGGCGGCAAGGGCGTTGGCCACGCCGATCTGGTCCAGAATGCGCCCGGCAAGGTGGTCCAGGATGTCCTGCACGCTGGCGGGCCGGGCGTAAAAGCCGGGACAGGGCGGCATGATCACCGCGCCCGCCTCGGCGGCGGCCAGCATGTTGCGCAGGTGTACCCGGCTTACGGGCGTTTCTCGCACCACCAGCACCAGCGGGCGGCGTTCCTTCAGTGTGACGTCGGCGGCGCGGTGCAGCAGGTTGCTGCCGGTGCCGTGGGCGATGGCGGCCAGCGTGCTCATGGAGCAGGGGCAGACCACCATGCCGTCGTGCGGCCACGATCCGCTGGAAGGCGGCGCGCCGAAGTCGCGCGCGTCGTGGACCACGTCGGCCAGGGCCAGCAGGTCCTCCTCGCGCAGGTCCGATTCCAGGGCCAGCACCTGCCGGGCCGCGTCGGACACCACAAGATGCACCTGCAAGCCGTCTGACAGATCGGATTGACCAGCCAGTTCAGGCTGGCCAGGCAGCGTGCGCGCAGCATCACGCAGCCCGCGCAGCAGGGTGACGGCCAGAGGCATGCCGCTGGCGCCGGATATGCCGACCACGAAGCGCTTCATGAAATCTCCGGAATCATGCCCGCCTCCACGATGTCTGTGCGTTGCTGCCGCGCGGCACGCGGGCAACCGGCGCCCGACTGTGCCCGGCGTCCGCTGACATCCTGTGATGCGGACCGGGCCGATGCCGTACCAGCCGGGGAGTAAAGATCGGACGGACGGCGGTCTGGGCGGGAGGGGCGACGCGATGGAGGTGGGGTGGGGTTGTTTTTATCGAAAATGTGCACGACGCGCCATGCCTGCAAGGCCGTCCGACACGATTTTTTTCAAGACCGTCACACATCGGCGGCCATTCGCGTCCGTCGGGAGCGTTGGACGCGACAATTCGGACTCTGACAGTCCTGTCGGTGCCAGGGCGGTTGGGCAAGGGCATGTCGCCGCGCCGCAGGCATGCTGGCCGCACGGTTCGTCTTCTGCCCGCGCCTTGCGCGCGTCCGGTCCACATATGTCTTGACAGTGTCGGTGGGCAAGCGATAGTTGTCCCGTTTCGCGGGCAATTAGCTCAGATGGATAGAGCGTTGGCCTCCGGAGCCAAAGGCCACAGGTTCGAATCCTGTATTGCCCACCACGCGACCCTTGGGGGCGTTTTCGCAGCACGGCGGAAACGCCCCTTTTGCGTGCCCTGCCGTTCAGTCTTCCCGCTCGCGCGTTTTGCTCCGCACATTCCCTCTGCGGTCCCTCCGTACCCCTCCTGCGGTCCCTCCGTACCCCTCCTGTGGTCCCCCTGTGCCCACTCTGTGGGTCAGTTTCGCAAAAAAATAACGTCTCACGCCAAAAAAATTTATCCGTTTTTCCGGACGCAAATGACCGGGCACATTCCTGCATTGATGTAACACATCGCTATGAAATAGCGAGCAAGCACACCATGTGATGCATGGCTGTGCGCACCCCCGCGCGGCGCCACGCCCGCAAGCCGCCACGGCACAAGGCAAACGGACCGTGGCAGGTCTTGCCGCCGGGGGCCGCCGCCCCGCTCCGTCGTCCGTTATGGGCCCGGACATGTCTGGGGCATGCAGCGTGCCAGATTTTGCGGTGACAAGAAGGCGCGATGGCTTGCGTGCTGCACATGCGGAACGTCATGCCGACAAGGTGTAACCCTTGAAAAAGCACTTGAAGGCAAATGAGCGGGGTGAAAACGGTACATAGCGTTTTATCAAGAGTCGGCATGATGGATCAAGGTATGAAAAAAATCACGCATGAATTGTTGTATTCAGGCATAACGGTATGATGTGACGACTATATTTTACGTATATGAGTGTGCTTGCCATGGTATTTCTAATGCGTGAAATGCAATGAAGATGTTGATTGTACGATCAGTGAATTGGTGTGCGTCCCATATTGCGGAATGGGTATGATTTTTCCTTGAAAATACACGCCATGTCTGAAAAAAAAGATTGGCCTTCCCTTCTTGAAGTCGTGTTTTTCATGGGCTAATGCGACCATCAAGAGCAAGCCCATGGGCTAGGGCCGGTGCAGGCCCTCATCATAATCCGTAAGGGAGGAGTTTCATGAACTGGGTGCAGAACTACGATCCGCTCTCGAACATCCTTTTGTCGGCACTGGTCGCAGCCGTGCCGCTGTACGTCCTCTTCTACATGCTGGCCGTGCGCCGCGCGAAGGGTCACTTCGCCGCCGCCCTCGGCACCACCGCGGCCGTGCTGCTCGCCATCCTGGTGTGGGGCATGCCCGTCGGCCTGGCCGTCAATGCAACCCTGTACGGTGCAGCGTACGGGTTGTTCCCCATCGTCTGGATCGTCATCACGGCGGTGTGGATCTACAACATGACCGTTGAATCCGGCGAATTCGAAATCATCAAGGATTCGCTGGCTCGCCTTACCGACGACCGCCGCCTGCAGGCCATCTTCATCGCCTTCGCGTTCGGTTCGTTCATCGAAGGCACCGCCGGCTTCGGCACTCCCGTGGCCATCACCGCCGCCATGCTGGTGGGCCTGGGCTTCAACCCGCTGTACGCCGCGGGTATCTGCCTTATCGCCAACACCGCCCCGGTGGCCTTCGGCGCCATCGGTATTCCGGTCATCGTCGCCGGTCAGGTGTCCGGCCTCGACACCATGCACATCAGCCAGATCGTCGGTCGTCAGTTGCCGTTCCTGTCGATCATCGTGCCCCTGTGGCTGTGCGTGACCATGTGCGGCTTCAAGCGTTCGCTTGAAGTGCTGCCCGCCGTTCTCGTGGCCGGCGTGTGCTTCGCCGGTTCGCAGTACGCCTTCTCGAACTTCCACGGCCCGACCCTGCCCGACATCATGTCGGCCATCATCACCATCATCGGCCTCGTGCTGCTGCTGCGCGTGTGGAAGCCCGCCACCACCTGGCACTTCCCCGACGAAACCCCTTCGTCCGTCACCGGTCCCTCGCCTTACTCCTTCGGTGAAATCATCCGCGCCTGGACGCCCTACATCATCCTGGCCATCATGGTGTTCTTCTGGGGCCTGCCGGAAATCAAGCCCTACCTCGACGGTGCCCTGGGCGCCGGTTTCACCCCGCTGGCCGCCAAGGGCTTTGCCTGGCCCGGCCTGCATAACGCCATCGAAAAGACCATGCCCATCGTGGCCGCCAATGCTCCGTACGGCGCCATGTACAAGCTGAACATCATCTCCGCCGCCGGTACCGCCATCCTGTTCACCGGCCTTGCCGCGGTGCCCATGATGCCCAAGTACGGCTACGGCCAGGCCATTGCCTGCCTGTTCCGCACCATGCATCAGCTGCGCTTCCCCATCCTGACCATCGGCATGATCCTGGGCCTTGCCCAGATCATGAACTACTCCGGCATGAGCTCGACCATGGGCCTCGCCTTCACCAAGACCGGCTGGCTGTTCCCGTTCTTCTCGCCGCTGCTCGGCTGGCTGGGCGTGTTCCTGACCGGTTCGGACACTTCGTCCAACGCGCTCTTCAGCGGTCTGCAGCGCACCACGGCCACCAGCGTGGGCATGGATCCGCACCTGGCCGTTGCCGCCAACTCTTCGGGTGGCGTCACCGGCAAGATGATCTCGCCCCAGTCCATCTCGGTCGCCACCGCGGCCACCAAGATGGTGGGCCAGGAAGGCCAGCTGTTCCGCTTCACCCTGTGGCATTCGGTGGCGATGACCGCGTTCATCTGCGTGCTGACCATGCTCCAGGCCTACCCGCTGAAGTGGATGCTGCCGTAGCGTGACAGGACTTTCGTCCGAAAGCGCGGGGCGGGCATGAATGCTCCCGCCTGCCCCGCGCCCCGCGTGCACCCGCCGGGCGAAAAAAAGCACCCTCCGGACCTCGGTCCGGGGGGTGTCCCTTTTTGCTGAAGGGTGCGGAGCAGGAGGCCCCTGTCGAAAGCATTTCGCCGTTGCAGACAGCAGCGGGTGACCGACAGCGGGCAATGGCTGTTCGCGCGGTTGCGCGTGCAGGGCAGGTGGCGGTGGCTGCACGTATCGAACGCAAACGGGCCGGTCCTCAAGGACCGGCCCGTTGTGGTTGCGTTGCCTGTCAGGCGGAGATGAGCGGCCTGCGGGCCGCCCGCCAGTTCTAGCCCGTCCGTTCCCGGCCTTCAGGTCGTGTCTCTTGCTTCGCGCCCTTGAGTTCCCGGATGATGCCCCCGATCAGGGCCATTTGTTCCGACAGTTCGCGCACCGCATCGGACGTGCGGGCCACGCCGTGGACGGTGTCTGCCGTGATGCGGTTGATTTCGTCGATGGACCGGTTGATCTCGTCGCTGGTGGCGGACTGCTGCTCGGCGGCGGTGGCGATGCCCCGGATCTGGTCGGCGGAGGTTTCCACCTCGCGCACGATCTCGTCCAGCACCCGGCCGGAGGCCCCGGTCAGGTCCACCACCTGCTCCATGTCCTGCACGGCGCCTTCCACGGCCTGCATGTTCTGGCGTGCCTCGGCCTGGATGGCCCGGATGGAATCCCCCACCTGCTTGGTGGCGCCCATGGTCTTTTCGGCCAGCTTGCGCACCTCGTCGGCCACCACGGCGAATCCGCGCCCGGCCTCACCGGCGCGCGCCGCCTCGATGGCCGCGTTCAGCGCCAGAAGGTTGGTCTGGTCCGCGATGTCCTCGATGACGGTCATGATGGTTCCGATGGACTCGGCCTGGCGACCCAGGTTGTCCATGTTGGCCTTCAGCCCCATGGTGCGGTCACGGGTGGCCCGCATGGCTTCCATGGAGCGCTGCACGGTGCGTTCGCCGTCCACGGCCTTGTCCCTGGCGGCGGAGCTTTCGGTGGCGGCCTTGCCCGCGTTGCGGGCCACCTCCAGCACGGTGGCGTTCATTTCTTCCATGGCGGTGGCCGTTTCGGCAATGCGCTGGCCCTGCACCCCGGCCCCGTGGCGGATTTCGTCGGTCTGGCGGGCGATTTCGGCAGAGGCGGCGGTGACGTGGGCCACCACGTCCTCCAGCCGCAGTGCGGCGGCCTGCATGCCCTCGCGCTGGGCCACTTCGGCCATGGCGCAGGCGGCCTCGGCCCGGTCGGATGCCTCCTGCGCGTCGCGGGCGCGGCGTTCGGCTTCCTCGGTCTTGCGGGTGATTTCGGCGATGTTGCCTTCCAGCGTGGCGGCCATGTCGTCCAGTGCGGTGTAGATCTGGCCGATTTCGTCGCGCCGGGCACGGCCGATGCGCGCCGCGTAGTCCCCCTGCGAAATGCCCTGCAGGAACGCGGTGACCCGCAGCAGCCCGCGTACCACCAGGCGGTCCATGAACAGCCCCAGCGCCGCCAGGATCACCACCACGGATACGGCCATGACCATGCCGATCTGGAACAGCAGGTCGTTGGCCCCTGCCAGCACCTCGGCCCTGTCGATGATCCCGATGAACCGCCAGCCCAGCCTGGGCGAGGTGAACACCTCGGCCAGGCACGGGGTGCCGCCGATGGTGACCTGTGCCGACCCGGAGCCGTGGTCGAACAGGGTCTTGAAGGCCGGGTCGCCCGCGTCGGCGATGTTCTTGAAGTTCATGGCCTTGTCGCGCGGGTTGGCGATGACGGTGCCGTCGCCCTGCACCAGCAGCACGTAGCCGCTCTTGCCCAGGCGGATGGTGGCCATGGCATCGGAAAGTTCGTTCAGGGTCAGGTCTATGGCGGCCACGGCCACGGCCTCGCCGCCGCGCACGTACGCCTTGGCCACGCTGATCATGGCGTCGCCGGTGGTGCCCTTGTACGCGGCGGTGACCTGCGGCTGGCTGGTGTCCTTCAGCGCCACCTGCCACCACACCCGGGTGCGCGGGTCGTAGCTCTTGCGGGTGCCCTGCACGTTGCTGAGCACGTTGCCGCCCCAGCGGGTGCCTATGTACACGCTGTCGTAGCTGGGGTGAGAGGTCTTGATCCACTGCAACAGCGGACTCATCTGCTGCCCGTAGGCATCGTCGGGTGCGGGGGTGCGGGGCTTTTCGTCGGGGCCGAGGTAGTTGGTCACGCGCTCGTCGATCAGCTCGTTCAGGGGGCTGGCGGCGATCATGGCCGCGTTGCGGCGGGCGTCGTCCAGCAGAAAGCCCATGGCCCGGTCCACCTGGGTGATCTCGTTGCGGGTGGCGGTGGAAAAGGCGGCCACGGCCTGGTCGCTGACACGCGAGTGGATGATGGAATAGATGGCCACTAAGGGCACGATGACGGCAAGGCAAAGGCCCACGAGCAGGGTGAGCTTGATGGAGCGCATGGGGCCTCCTGGGGTGTGCCGCACGCGGCGGGCCACGGTATGCCCGGACGGGTATGCGGGGTGGCGGTGCCGCGCGGGATGCGAACGGCAAGCCCCGGAATGGGGGCAACCGGCAATCAGTGTATGAACGCGCCGGATGTGCGTGAAGTATACCCCGCGACATGCCGGAGATGGGTGACGGATTTCCGACCGCCGACAGACGGTCGGGTGAATGCGCGCGGGAGTGCGTTGGGCAAGTGGAGGACTGCCGGGAGCATGAGCATGAGTTGAGGACAACGGTGCGCGAAGCGCCCCATTTCATGAACTGGGCGCACAGTCAAGCGGGAAGGAGAGGGGCGGAAACGCCGTGTCTGGCGGGGGTTCTGGCGGGGACAAACACGGGGAAAAGGCGGGCACCGCCCTGCCCTACCAGATGCCCAGGCCGCGCTTGGCGTCGACCCTGCGCAGTTCGGCGTATTCCGGGCTGGCGGTCTGCTTCAGGATTTCGCAGGCAAAGCGGATGTATCGCCCCGTGTGCAGGGCCTTTTCGCGTTCGCCCAGTTTGTCCAGCACGTAGAAGCGCTGGTAGTGCGAGCGAACCGAAGGCTCATGCCGCAGCAGGCTGTCGGCCTCGGCCAGGACCATGTCCTTGCGGCGCAGGGCCAGCCAGGCCAGCATGGTCAGCCAGCCCGCGCTCCAGCAGTAGCCGTGGGTGTTGCGATACAGCACGGCATGCAGCAGGGCCGCGTGGGGCCGCCCGTGGGCCAGGTGGTCCTGCACCGTGGCGAACAGTTGCGCCTCGTCCGCGCAGGCGGCGTTCACGTCCATGTGCGGATCATCCCGATAGGGTTGCCCGCTATCCATGGCCCGGCGCAGCCGCAGCGAACGCTGGTGCGACAGAGGGCGCCACGTGGCCGTCGGGCGGGTGGCCTGACGCCAGAATCCCTCCAGCTTGCGCAGATCGCCGAATTCGTGGTTGTCGGCGCGGCCACGGCGCATCTTGGCCTCGTAATCCTGCTGCGACTTGAACACATAGTGGTTCAACTGCACGATGTCCGTCGTGAACGGGGCAAAGGCGCTGGTTACCGGGCTGCCGTGCTCGTCCACGCAGCCGTGGCCGGGCGAGAAGAGGAACTGGTGCGGGTCGCGTGCGCGCTCGGCGCGGGCGGGCTGCACGATGCTTTTCACGTGCAGGTTGTCGGGCATATTGTCGATGAAATATTCCGGGTAGTTGTCCAGAACGAGCCCGCCGGGCCTGCCCAGGTGCCCGGAAGAGCCGTGGGTGACCCAGTGCACGGCGAGGCCCGCGTGGGCCTCGTACTCGAACAGCAGCAGGCGCACGTCGGCGTGGCGCTTGAGGATCAGGAATTCGTCCGCGTCGATGAAGGCGATCCAGCGCACCTTGTCACGGTAATCCTGAACGCACTGGGTATAGCAGGGCATCTGCATGCTCTTGCCCACCACCCGGTACACGTCCACGATGCCGCGCGCCACGTATTCCTTCAGGGTCTCGCGCACGGGGATGGCGCTTTCGTTGTCGTAGAAGATGAACTTTTCGAAGCCGATGGCGTGGTGATAGGCCACGAATTCCGGCAGTGCGAGGTGTTCGTCCTTCACGATGGCGCAAATGGCCGCGTAGTGGCTGCATCCCATGCTGTCCGACTCCGATGGCAGGGGGTGTGGCACCGATGACGTGGCGGGTGCCGTGCTTCGGATGTGCAGGAAGCGGGAGCGGGGCGTCAAGCGGTGGTGGAGAAATTGCCCCGCCGCACCCCGTTTTGTCTTCGTTTCGCCTTGATTCACCCCGTTTCGTCCTGCCACGTCCCGAATCGTTCCGGCCCGATGGGGCACGACTCGCCCTGGTGTGTCCCGCTACGCCCGGTGCCCCCGGTGTCCCCCCCCGGTGCCCCGAGGCACGCCCCGATTGCCCCGTGCGCTTCTCTCCCGCAATCCGGGGCGCCTACGCCCTGCCGCCGATGTATTCGCAGGCGAACCCCAGCAGCGAACTGGCAGCGCCAAAGCCGCACACCCCGGCCCAGCCGAAGTGCGCGAAAGCCTGCGCGCCAATGGCGGTGCCCAGGGCGCCGCCGACGAACATCATGGTCATGTACACGGTGTTCAGGCGGCTGCGCGCCCCGGCGTCCAGCGCATAGACCCGCGCCTGGTTGGCGACCATGGACGCCTGCAGCCCCGCGTCCATCAGGATGATGCCCGCCACCAGCGCGGCCATGGATGCACGCCCCGCCCAGAACAGCGCGAACGAGGCGGCCACGGCGGCAGCGCCCAGCACGATGATGCGTCGGTTGCCGCCCTGCCCGCGCCACTTGTCGGCCAGCCGTCCGGCCAGGGGCGCGGCCATGACCCCGACAATGCCGATGACGCCCAGCGCCCCGGCCACGGAACTGCCCATGCGGAACGGGGGTTGCTCCAGAAAGAAGGCCAGGCTGGCCCAGAACGACACGAAGCCCGCGAACAGCAGCCCCTGCACCAGGCCGGAACGGCGCAGCAGACCGTGCGTGCGAAACAGTTGCAGCAGCGAAAGCAGCAGCCGGGGGTAGCTGATGGTGGTGGCGGGCCGGACCATGGGCAGGCGCGCGGCCAGTACCGCCGCCAGCACCGCGCACACGCCGCCCGCCGCCCAGAACAGCAGACGCCAGCTGGCGTATTCCGAAACCAGCCCACTGACCGTGCGCGACAGCAGGATGCCGGACAGCAACCCCGCCATGACCAGCCCCACCACGCGGCCCTTCTGGTTGTCCGGGGCCAGTTGCGCGGCCATGGGCACGATCTGCTGGGCCACGGTGGCCAGTGCGCCCACGGCCAGGCTGGCGGCGGCCAGCGCCCACAACCCCTGCGTGAAGCCGGACAGCACCAGCGCCACGGCCAGGGCGGCCACACTCCAGACGATGAGCCCGCGCCGTTCCAGCCGGTCACCCAGGGGGGTGAGCAGCAGCAGCCCGGCGGCGTAGCCCGCCTGGGTCAGGATGGGGATGAGCGATATCTCGCCCTGCCCGGCGTGAAAGGCGCGGGCCAGAATGCCCAGCATGGGCTGGTTGTAGTAGATGCTGGCCACGCACAGGCCCGCGGCGGCAGCCATGAGCAGCACCAGCGCACCGCTCATCTCGCGGCCTTGTCCGTGCCCGGACATCCTGTCCGGCTGGGCATCCGGTTCGGTGGTGGCGGCGCGGGGCGCGGTGGCGGCCTGGGGATGATTTGGCGAGGCAGGGGAAGGCATGGAGGAAACGATGGGGGACATGGTGCGGGCTCCTTTTAATAAAACGATACGGGCCGTATTTAAAATTAGAATGGGGCTGCGTCAAGTGGCGAAAGAGGAAGAACGCAAAAAAACCTCCGGGCGGCATGCGGCGGAGGGACAGGCTGGAAACGAGAGAAACGGAGGCGGGGTGGACAGTCATGGCCGTTGGGCCAGGCCGGACCAGTCGGGACCAGCCGGGGGCCAGTCAGGATCGGTCGGAGGCAGGGGGGCTTACCGGGGCAGCACCACGGAAGCGAACGCCGTGGCGGCGACGGCGCGGATGAACGCATCGTCCAGCGGGCCGTGCTGGAGCAGCAGGCGATGGAAGATGGGCGCGTACAGCGCGTCCACCAGCAGGTCGAGGTCGATGTCCGGGCGCAGTTCGCCCTGGGCGATGCCGCGCCGCAGCGTGTCCTTGGCCGCGGCGCGGCGCGGCAGCAGGTAGCTTTCCACGAAGGCGGCCAGGGTTTGCGGGTCGCCCTGGCCAAGCCCGATGAGTTCGCGCACCAGCCGCCCGGTGGCACCGCGATAGGCAGCGGCCAGCAGGTGCATCTGGGCGGTCACGTCGGCCACGGCGGAATCGGTGTGCGGAAAGTCGATGCGCGGCTTGGTGGCGTCCATGAACGCTTCCATGGCCACGGCCCCCTTGCCCGGCCACCAGCGGTACAGCGTGGCCTTGCTGACCCCGGCGCGCGCGGCAATGCCCTCCATGGTCAGGCGGGCATAGCCGACCTCTTCGAGCAGGGCGTTGGTGGCCTCCAGGATCTGCGTGCGCGAGGCATCGCAGCGGGGGCGGCCACGGGGGCGTTTTTTTGGGGCGGGTGTGTCCATGGTGCTCGGAATGGTGGCCGGGGGTGTTGCGTGTTGAGCCGGAATTGTCAGGACCGGTATGCCGGGTGTGCAGGATGCGCCGTTCCGCGTCAAGCTGGGGGGGGGGGCGGCATGGGAATGCCTGCTGTCGCCCTACCGCCTGCTGGCCGCAAGCATGCCTGCCGCGCCGAACAGGATGACGGCCGTGGCCTTGTGCTGGACGTGCCCCAGCGACCGGCGCCGCAGCCAGCGGAACACCCGTGCCCCGAACAGCGCGTACGACACCGCGCTGCTGCCCTGAATGACAAAGAAGCTGCCTGCCAGAATGCAGAAGTGCGCAGTGTAGTGGGCGGGTTCGATGAACTGCGGAAAGAGCACGGTGAACACGAGGATGGACTTGGGGTTGGACATGCCAGTGGCGAAGCCCAGGCAGAATTGCCTGCGCGGCGTCGGGGCGGGATGTGCATCGCCTTCGTCCCCGGTCATGGGCACGGCGCGCCAGTTCTTCAGGGCCAGCACCACCAGATAGGCCACCCCCACCCACTTGATGCAGTTGAACACCACCACCGAGCCCTGCACGATGGCCCCCAGCCCGAGATACACCACCACCATCTGCACGCAGTAGGCGCACGAGCCGCCCAGGATGGCGGGCACGGTGCGGGCAAAGCCGTTGCGCACGCTGGTGGACATGGAGAACATGGTCATGGGCCCCGGTGTGTACGCGATGGCCGTCATGAGCAGGAAATAGGTGAACCAGGTGCCGAATGCCATGCTGCCCTCCCGTGTGAAACGCAAAAAGGCGCAGGGGTTACCCTTTCGGATAACCCCTGCGAAATTCTGGTGGAGCTGAGGAGAATTGAACTCCTGACCTCTTGAATGCCATTCAAGCGCTCTCCCAACTGAGCTACAGCCCCAAGCGGAAGTAGGTTCTTGCCCGAAACCCCTCGGGTTGTCAACAGCGTTGTGCGCACTTCGTGCGGATTGGTCGGATTCCGGGGAATCGTGGAACGCATGAGGCACGTGGAGGGTTCGACGGCTGCCGGGTGGCTGCCGGTCGGCAGCAGGTCGACCGGAAAACTGCCGCGCGAACACCTTTTGTCGGGCGAGTGGCGGTTTCCCGCCGGTGCGATGACGGTTCCGCATCCCGCCAGCCCCGGCATTGACGGAAGCGGGCGCTGGTCGTACCACAGCCTCGGATACTGCGCCCCGTGCGCGGCCTGTGGCGCAAGCCCGCCACGCAGTGCCGCTACGGCCCCCTGTGCCCGGCCCGTGTCCCTTTTTTGCAACCCAAGCATCACCGGGAGTCCCGATGCTCGCATACCCCCGCATAGATCCCGTGGCCGTTTCCATCGGCCCGCTGCAGTTCCGCTGGTACGGGCTGATGTACCTGTTCGGCTTCGTCTCCGGCTGGTGGCTGGGGCGCCGCCGCGCCGCGCAGCCCGGCAGCGGCTGGCATCCGCAGCAGGTGGACGACATGGTCACCTGGGCCATCTTCGGCGTGGTGCTGGGGGGGCGGCTGGGCTACATCCTGTTCTACGACCTGGCCTATTACGTCAGCCAGCCCGCCGCCATCTTCCAGATCTGGCACGGTGGCATGTCCTTTCACGGCGGGTTGCTGGGGGTGTTGTTCGCGGTGTGGCTGTACGCCCGGCGCGCCGGACGCGAATTCCTGTCCGTGGTGGACTTCGTGGCGCCGCTGATTCCGCCGGGATTGTTCTTTGGCCGCATTGGCAACTTCATCAACGGCGAACTGTGGGGCGCGCCCACCACGTTGCCGTGGGCCATGGTGTTTCCCGACGGCGGCCCCTTTCCCCGCCACCCCTCGCAACTGTACGAGGCCGTGCTGGAAGGCGTGGTGCTGTTTGCCGCCGTATGGTGGTTTTCCGGGCGCAAGCGCCCGGTGGGCGCGGTGTCCGGCCTGTTCGGCGTGCTGTATGCGGTCTTCCGCTTTGTCGTGGAATTCGTGCGCGAGCCCGATCCGCAGTTGGGCTACCTGGCCTTCGGCTGGCTGACCATGGGCCAGGTGCTGTGCCTGCCGCTGTTCGGCGTGGGGCTGTGGCTGCTGCTGCGCAATCGCGGCGCTGCGGAAGGGCCTGCCGCCAGATAGCGGGGGCGACCTTCCTGTGTCCGATGCACCGCGGGGCGGGCCGCCCGGCACCGCCAGCACCTGGTGGCCAGCCTGTCCGTCCCTGCTGCTGGCGCGCGCAGGGTTTGGCCTGCCGTGGCCTTCTTCCTGTCGGTCCATGTCCTTCGGTCTTCCCGGCCTCCTCTGGTTTCCTCCCGCTGCCGCGGGCAGGCGCGGCGTGAGCAGCCGGACCACGGCGGCACGCATCGTTCGGTTTTGCGGTCCTGAGACGGGGCGCGAACCCTTGTGCACTGCGGTTTTGTTGACAAAACAGGCATTATGTGAAATGGCGGTGCAGTTGTTTTGCCCCGCCCGCACGGGGTGCGAGAGAACGAGACGGAGGAACCATGGCAAAGGAAGATGCCATCGAGGTTGACGGCGTTGTGCAGGAAGCCCTGCCCAACGCGATGTTCCGCGTGGAGCTCGAGAATGGCCACGAAGTGCTGGCCCACATTTCCGGCAAGATGCGCAAGTTCTACATCCGCATCCTGCCCGGTGATCGTGTGAAAGTAGAGCTTTCGCCGTACGACCTGACGCGTGGCCGCATCACCTACCGCATGAAATAGCCTTCGTCCCGCGCCGCAACTTCGCGGCCTGGGCCTTCCCCCTTGACGCGGCATGCGCCGCTTGGGGACGGAAGGTGCGCCCCCCGGCATTCCCCGGTTATCCGGACCCGTCGCCTTGCCCGCCGTTATCGCGTCCCGCGCGACAGTGGCGGGCTTGTTGCGTCCGGTGGCGCGCCAACGTGCCAGTGCGCCGCCCCTGCTGGGCGCGTGTTGCGACATCCCGCCCCTTTATACCGTCCCAGCCTCGGTGCGTCGTTGCCCCGCCTGCGCCCGCCACGTTCCACGTGCCCCCAACGCAAGGGGGACGCCGTGCGGCGTCCCCGTATGGCCCGGCCCTGCCGGGAAGGTATCTGTTGCAATTGTCGCTGGTGGTGTCCGTGCGCCACCTGCGCATCAGGCGGAACGAATCCGGCCGATTACACTCGTTGCGGCGGGCCGTCCGTCCCTCCGTTCCCCGGGGCATCGGGGTCTGGCCCGTGTGCATCGGGCGCGGCCGTGGACGCTCCCGGTACGGCGGTGGCGCGCATTTCCGTGGCCGCATTGGCGTGCAGCAACGCCGGGGTGCCTGGGGCGGTGTCCAGCCCGTCGCCCGGTCCATCACCATCCGGCCCGTGGCCGTTTTCGTCCAGCCCCCCATCCTCTGCCCGGGGGGCGAACAGCATCACGAAGAACGCGGCCCCGGTGCGGGTGGCGGCATCCAGCGGGCTTTCCACCCAGATGTCGCCGCCGTGGCTCATGACGATGCGGCGGCAGATGGCCAGGCCCAGGCCCGCGCTGCCGTTCTTGGTGCCGTCGCCGTCGCGGTCCAGGCGGTAGAACCGCTCGAAGATGCGTTCGCGGCTCTTTTCCGGAATGCCCGGCCCCTGGTCGCTCACGCACAGGGTTACCCTGCCGTCTGCGGCGGTGGCGGAAACGCTCACCCGCGTTTGCGGGGGGCTGTACTTGATGGCGTTGTCCAACAGGTTGCGGAACACCTCCACCAGCCCGTCGCGGTCGGCCAGCACCACCAGCGGGCCTGCCCCCACACCGTTTTCCAGCGTGATGTCCTTGCGCATGGCCACCGGTTCCAGCTCGCGCACGGTCTGACGCAGCACTTCCGCGGCGTCCACGCCGGTCAGGGCCACCTTGTCGCCCTTGTGCTCCGAGCGGGCCAGCACCAGCAGGCTGTTGACCATCTTGGTCATGTGGTTGGCGTTCTTGAGGATGGTGCGCAGGAAGGCGGCCATCTGGTCACGCGACGAGGGCGGGGCTTCCAGCAGCGTTTCTGCGTAGCCCTTGATGCTGGTGAGCGGGGTCTTGAGCTCGTGCGAGACGTTGGCCACGAAGTCGCGGCGGATGCGCTCCAGCTTTTCGCGCTCGCTGATGTCGTGGAACACCAGCACCATGCGCTGGCCCGAGGCGTCGCGGAAGGGCACCAGCGAAATCTCGAAGGCGCGGCCCTCGCCCAGGTCGGTCTGCATGCTGGTGCCGCGCGCGTTGGGCGAAACCAGCATTTCGTCCACCATGCGTTGCAGTTCCGGCTTCATGGTGGCTTCCAGCGGGGTGGCCCCCAGCTTGTTGCCGATGCCCGTGAACATGGCGGTAAGCGCACGGTTCATGGATTCGATGCGCCCTGCGGCGTCCAGCACCATGACCCCTTCGTGCATGCCGTTGAACACTGCCTCCAGCCGCCCTTTCTGTTCATTCAGCTGGTGCAGGTGCTGTTCGATGTTGTGGGCCATGCCGTTGATGGCGTGGGCCAGGGGGCGCAGTTCGCGGCCCGGTATGTCGCGGATGCGGCGCCCGTATTCGCCCTGGCCGATGGCCTGGGCCGCCATGGCCATGGTTTCCATGCCGCGCAGCAGGGGCCGCGTGACCACCAGACCCAACGCGCCGCTGGCCATGAGCGAGAACAGGAAGGCCCACACCAGCCCGTTTTCCATGCGGTCCAGCCGGTCGTGCACCACCGACAGGGGCAGGGCCAGGCGCAGGGTGCCGGGGTCCAGCCCGGCGATGCCGTCCACCTTGCGGGCGGCATAGATCAGGTCCTTGCCCAGGGTGGCGCTGAAGCGCACGTCGGTGCCCAGGGCGCCGGACTGGGCCGCCACCACCTCGGGCCGGGTGGCGTGGTCCTCCAGCGTGGACAGGCGCTCGAAGGGCACGTCGGAATCGGCCTGCACGTGGCCGTCCACGATGTAGGTGATGCGGGTGCCGGTGCGGCGCGAAAGTTCCGTGACCCAGCCGTTGAGGTGCCGGTACGAGGCAAAGGGCGGGTGCTCGCGCAGCAGCCAGTAGGTGGTGTCCACGTCTTCGGCGGCGCGGGCCTTGGCCTCCAGCAGCACGTCGCGGCGCAGGGTCTTGTCGAAATAGAGATAGGGCGGCAGCAGCGCCACGATCAGCAGCAGCCAGGTGCCCACGACGAGCCGTTTGCGCAGGGAGTACTGTTTCATCATCCTTGTCTCGCGCCGGTTGGTGTCGCGCCCGTCACACGGATGTTACAATTCGTCGAATGGGTGTCGGCGCATGTGAGCGGCCCGCCCTGCGGGCATGCCACCCGAGGGCGGCCCGCACGGAACCGCATGCCCTCATGCATACGCGCTATTCCGGCGCGTTGCACGACGTAACAGGGTGTTCACCGGAAAACGCGGCGACCACGCACCGCCTGGCCTTGTACCGCCTAGCCCTGAACCGCGCGCAGGAAGCCGTAGATTTCCGTGGGATGGCTTTCCACGCCGTTGGCCACGTAGCGGCGCACCACGGCCACCTGGTTGCCGCGCGGGGTGACCGATTCGTCCACCAGCAGCACCACATCGTACGGGGCTTCGGCCTGAGGCTGTTCCAGGGTCAGCCACCATCCGCCTTCCTCGGTCGGTTCGCTGCGCAGGACGTAGTGGTCCGGCGGCTGGAAGGCGAAGGCCAGCATGGCCTTCAGGTCGTTGATGCAGAACCGGCCCCGCGCCCGCCCGGCCACGCCCAGGAATTCGCCCTGGGGCGACTGCACCACCAGCGGCAGGGCCAGCAGGTGGCGCGGCGGATCCTGCGGTGCGGGAAAGGCTGCTTCCGGAGCATCGGGCACGCTGGATGGAGGGGCGGCCATGCCGCCGGGGAAGGGCACCACCCGACCGCCAGAGGGGGCGGATGTGGCGGCAGCTTCGGCGTCGCTGCTGGCGGTATCGCCGCCGGATGTGGCGGCGGTGGGGGGCTCTGGTGTGGTGGGTGCCGGAAATGCGGGGGCGGCGGACGCGGCGCGGGGCGCGGCCACGGATGCGGCGTGTCCCGCATCGCCATCTTCGGAACCCGCCACGGCGCCC
>NZ_VSMK01000163.1 GCF_011682075.1 Nitratidesulfovibrio liaohensis | reverse complement strand
GTGCGACCCGGACGGCCCCCTGCGCGATGTGGTTCGCCTGCTGACCCCGCGCGCGGCGGCGGCAGGGGTGACGTTGGCTGTGCAGGCCGGGGCCGGACCGGAACCGGTCATGCTGGACCCGGACGCGGTGCACCGCTGCCTGATGGATCTGGCGGTGAACGCCATCGAGGCGTTCGAGGATGATGGCGGGACGGGTGCGTTGGCCGGTGGCCCGGCCAGTGCCCCAACGACTGTCGCGGCCCGGATGGATGCTGGCGGGCCGGAGGCAGGCGGGGGTGACCCTGATGAATCCCGCCGGGTGGTCCTGCGCAGCCGCCGGGTGGCGTTGGCCGACGCTGAGGACGCGGACGCGGCATCCACCGGGAAGGCTGGGGAGACCAGCGTAACCGGCATCGAATACGTGGTGGAGGACACTGGCCCCGGTTTGCCGGAACAGATCAAGCAGATTGGGCAGATTGGGCAGGGGCAGGCGGACAATTCTGGGGCGGACGGCTTTGCCGCCTTCGTTTCCGCCAAGCCGGGCGGCAGCGGCGTGGGCCTCATGGCCACGCGCAAGCTGGCCCGCGAAATGGGCGGCGAACTGGAGCTTGGCCCCGCATTACAGGGGCACGGCGTGCGGGCGGTGCTTCGGGTGCGGGCAGGTTAGCCGTCGTTTTCCGTTCGTTCCTCCCCCGTCCCATCCCCACGCCGTACCGCCTCCGGCAGGCGGCGCGGCAGCGACACGGTGAAGGTGCTACCCTCGCCGGGTTCGGATGTCACCGCAATGTGCCCGCCGTGCTGCCGCACCACCTGGCTGGCCACGAACAGGCCGATGCCCGTCCCGGCGGTGCCCTTGGACGAGAAGAACAGGGTGAACAGCTTTTCCCGGGTCTCGCGGTCCATGCCGGTGCCGTTGTCGATGATGGTGAAGGTCACCTCGTCCGGCGTGCCGCGCACCCGGAAGGTGACTGCATGGTCCTGCTTGCGGGTGTCTGCCGCGCAGGCTTCCACCCCGTTTTCCAGCAGGTTCACCAGCGCGGACGACAGCGCCCCGGTGTCCGCCTCGAAGGTGCCGAGGTCGGCGGTACCGCCGCTTGCCGCTGATCCGGTCTGAGCCGTGCCCGTGGTCTCTCCGGCGTCCGTCGCCGTTTCGGCGCTTTCCTCGGCCCGCGTTCCCGCAAAATCCCGCACAAAGCGCACCCCGCGTTCCGTGGCCTTGGCCTCTACCAGCATGGCCGTTTCCTCGGCAAAGGCGCGGGTGACCACCACTTCCCAGTTCAGTTCGCGGTTCTTGGCGTAGTACAGAAGGTCCAGCACCATCTTGCGCAGCCGGTCCACCAGATGGCGGATGTCCTGGTGGCTGTCCTGCACCCGCGCCGCGTCGCCGCGCGCGATGCCGCTGCCCAGGCGGTACACCCCGCCGTCCAGCGCGGTGAGCAGCCCCTTGATGCCGTGCGCCGTGGAGCCCAGCAGCAGCCCCAGTTGCGAAAGCCGGTCCTGCAGGCGGCGCAGTTCGGTGATGTCCGTGGACATCTCCATGACCTCGGTGATGGCGCCCTCTGCGTCGCGCAGGGGGGCCGTCCACACCAGCACGTTCACCTGCCGCCCGTCGCGCGCGGTGACCACGGTTTCCGCCTGATGGGGTCGCCCGTCGTCAAAGGTGCGCCCGGCGGGGCAGCCGGAGCAGGGGGCCAGGCGGTGGGCAAAGGCGTCGTGGCAGCGGCGGCCCGTGGGGTCGCCGAAATCCTCGCGGTATCTGCGGTTGGCCTCCACCACGCCGAAGTCGCGGTCCATGACGGCCACGTAGCAGGGCGATTCGTCGAACAACTGGCGGAACCGTTCGCGGGTCAGGCGCAGGTCTTCGCGCAGGCGGCGCACCTCGGAGACGTCCACCGAAAGCTCCAGCACCAGCTCCACCTCGCCGTCGTTGCCGTAGATGGGCGCGGTGTTCACGATGACCGGGATTTCCTGCCCGTTCCTGCCCAGCAGCACCTCGTTGGAGCGGAACCCCTCGCCCGTCTCCAGCACACGCATCACCGGGCACAGCCGGTCGCCGGGGCCGCGCCCGGCGTAGGCCTCCCAGCTGCGGCTGCCGATGCGGTGCCCCAGGCGTTCCTTGTACAGCTGGTTGGTGGAGACGATCTCGAGGTCGGCGTTGTGTACGGCCACGAAGCAGGGCAGCTCGTTGAACAGCCCGCCGTCGTCCAGCGCGCTGCACAGCGAACGGATGCCGCTGGCGATGCCGTCCATGACCTGCAACGCGGCCAGCTGGCGTTCCGCCTCCACCAGCCGGGCCGACTGGTCGCGCACCATCTGTTCCAGGTTTTCGGTGTACCCGCGCAGGCGCTGGCGCATGGATATGCGTTCCTCGGCGCGACGCAGGGCCACTTCCAGCATGTCGTCGTTGACGGGCTTGGTGAGAAAGTCTGTGGCGTCGCGCTTCAGGCTCTGGATGGCCAGGTCCATGTCGCCGTGGCCGGTCAGCATGATGACCTCCACCTCCGGGTCGGCGGCCTTCAGGCGCTCCAGCAGGTCCAGCCCGGACAGGCCGGGCATCTTGATGTCGGTGAGCACGATGTCGGGCCTGTGCGCGGCAAAGCGGGCAAGGGCTTCTTCGCCGCTGGCGGCGGTGGTCACGTCGTAGCCCGCGTCGGCAAGCGAGATGCCGAGCACGGTGCGGATGCCTTCCTCGTCGTCCACCAGCAGGATCGATGCGCCCATGCGCGGCTCCTCGGAATCCGGTTCACGGTCGGGGGCACTGTCCCTGCGTCGTGTGTGCGTGCCCGGACGCGGCCATCGGGAAAGAGGGGGGAGACCCCGAATATAGTCGCCCTCCGGACTTTGCCGTGCCGCAGGCGGCACGGGGCGGGCGCGGCGCGCGGACCGCCGATAGTGTATTGTTTCATGCTGTGCAAAAAAGAACAAGGACGGGCCGCCGGGGAGGGCATTGCCCGCCCCGGCGGTACGTGGCGTGTGCGCGGCATGTCGGCAACAGGCGCATGCATGGCCCGGCGGGCGGCATGCGCCGCCGAAACAGGCCGCAAGGCCTGCCATCGACGACCTGCCGCCGCCTGATCCCCGTCGCGCGAGGCGCTACTGCCGCGCTACTGGTGAGTCACTGGCGCTTCCGCCGCCAGTTCCCCGCGCTTTTCCAGCGTGTCGCGGATGATTTCCAACAGGCGGTTGGGGTCGAAGGGTTTCTTCAACGACGCCACGGCGTTGCGGATGGCCAGATGGATGCCCGACAGCCCGCTGATGACGATGACCGGGGTGTCACGGAAGGCGTCTTCCTTGGTCATCTTGCGGTAGAAGCGCGGGCCCCACTCGTTGGGCATTTCCAGGTCCAGCGTCACGAGGTCGGGCCGCTCGCGCTGCAGCACTTCCAGCGCCTCGCTGCCGTCCGAAGCGGAGCAGGTGGCGTACCCGTTGTCGGAAAGGATATCCACCATGTACTTCACGATGTAAGGGTCGTCGTCCACGACCAGTATCTTGTACGGCATGCGCTCATTCTCCTTGGCGTCGTGCGTGGCGGCGCGCGGTGACGCCGTTGCCTGCCCTGTCTTCCGGGATATTCCGTCCGGGGGCGACCCGGTTCCATCCTGTTCCGCCCTTTCGGGCTGACCTGCCATTCTTGCCGATCCGTTTCCCGTTCCGTTCAGCGCCCGGTGGGCCAGTTCCAGCAGCCTTTCGGGCCTGGGGGGCTTTTCCACATAAGCGAACGGCTCGTTCACCTCCGTGTTCCCGTCCCCGTCCGCAGCCTGGCACATGGACAGCCCGTGCGCAAAGGTGGCCCCGCCCACGCCGGACAGCATGATCACCGGGACGGAACGCAGGGCGGGGTCGGCCTGCATGGCGCGGTACATGGGCAGGCCCCCGCCGCCCGGCATCATCACGTCCAGCACCACCAGGTCGGGGCGGCGCTTGCGGGCCGTCTCCAACCCTTCCGCGCCGTTGCGGGCGGCCACTGCCTCGTGCCCGTCGGTTTCGAACAGGGCCTTCAGGAAGAACCGGAACGACAGGTCGTCGTCCACCACCAGCACCAGCGCCATGTCGTGCCCCGTGTTCTGTCGTCGCTCGTCGTGAACCGGTTACGCCCCGGCTGGCGGGGCAGCGTCGCCGCCGCCCCGTGCCGTCATCTTCCTGCCGTCAGCCCGCTGGCGGGCGTCAGGCAACCCGCTCCTCGTGGGTCACACTGGCCACCGGACAGGCGGAGCGCAGCACCACCTGTTCCACGGTGGAACCGATTTCCGCGTCCTCGGCGGGCACTTCCCTGGCATGGTGGGCCATGACGATGAGGTCCGCCTTGCGGTCGCGGGCGTACTTCAGGATTTCCACGTAGGGCGTGCCTTCCCAGATTTCCACCTGGTAGTTGTCGTAGTCGGTCATCTTGCTCACGTACCTGTCCTGCATCTGCTTGCGCGCCCGTTCCAGCTGCCGTTCGATTTCGGCCTGGCTGGGGTACAGCCCCGAGCCGCCAAGGTCGCAGGCGTGGAACAGGTACAGCTTGGCGCCCACCTCGCGCGCGGTCCTGTAGGCGAACTGGAAGGCCGCGTCGGCGGGCTTGGAGAAGTCGGTGCTGAACACGATGTTGGAGAACATGTGCCAGCAGGTGTTGCAGGGCCGGTTGACGATCAGCACCGGGCACCGGGCGGACTTGGACACCTTCTGCATGGTGTTGCCGATGATGGAGCGCACCCGCGAGGCGGCGGCGTCCTCGTCGCGCCCGTGCGCACCCATGACGATCAGGTCCACCCCTTCCTGTCGGGCGAAGCGCAGGATTTCGGTGTGCGGAACCCCGACGGCCAGTTGCAGCGCGGCATTGGGCGGGCCAAATTCCTTGAACTGGGCCTCGTAGACATGCTTCAGTTCTTCGGTGACCCATTCGCGGTAGTCCGCGTCGGCCACTTCTTCCTCGCCCGACTTCAGGTCGCGCACGTACTGGCCGAAGCCGCGCGTGGGCACCCCCAGCACATGGAAGACGTACAGGCGCGCTTCATTGCGCCGCGCCAGTTCGAAGGCCACCTTGGCCGCGTTGTCACATGCCGGAGAGGCTGACGTTGCAAAGAGGATCTTTCCGAACATGGCGTTTACCTCCGTAGGCTACAGTGTCGGGCGCCGCCCTGGAAGCCGAGCTCCCACGCGAGGCCCTCGATGACTTCGAACAGGGTGAAGGTGGTCTCGCAGTCGAGCACCCGCGTCCTGTCCCCGAAAACCACGTGTCGCAGGCCGCCCAGCGAGAGCGGCAGGTCCAGAAGGGCATCGAGCGGGATGAACCTGATTTCGTGTTCCGTTTCGCCATCCCTGCCGCAGGGGCTGTTTGCCCCTGGCGCCAGCGCCCGCAGCGAAAGGTAGATTTCCGCGCGCGGGCCACCGGGGTAGCCGATGAGATCCACCGTCTTGCGCAGGGCAAGGCCGGTCAGCCCATCGGCCCGGCAGCCCTCGGCGGGGCAGCGGGCCGCATCGGCCACGGCGGCGGGCAGGAACGGGCCAAGACGTTGCAGTTCGGC
>NZ_VSMK01000162.1 GCF_011682075.1 Nitratidesulfovibrio liaohensis | reverse complement strand
CCCCGGCCACCACGGCGAACGGCCCCAGCGGCCCGTCATCGGTGACTGGTGAGCCGCCTGGGGCGGCAGCCGCGCCGCTGTCCGCACCGTTGAAGAAGCTGCCCACCATCAGCCGGGTGAAGGCGTGCGGCTTGTTGGACAGCACGCCCAGCGGCAGCCCGGCGGGGGCCAGCGCGGCCAGCAGTTCGCGGATTCCGGGATACGGCGCGCTCTTGGCCGACCAGCGCGCGCCATATTCGTCGCGCATGCGGGCCACCAGGGCGGCCACGGCCCGTTCGGTGGCGGCTCCCGGGGTGCCGGGTGGCAGCGCCCGGCGGAACAGGGTTTCCACCCCGTCGCCAACGAACTGGCGGTAGGCGTCCACGGGGTGTGCGGAAAACCCCTGGGCCACCAGGCAGGCATTGGCCGCGTCGGCCAGATCCTCCAGCGTGTCCAGCAGGGTACCATC
Organism: Nitratidesulfovibrio liaohensis; assembly: GCF_011682075.1. GTDB lineage: Bacteria > Desulfobacterota > Desulfovibrionia > Desulfovibrionales > Desulfovibrionaceae > Cupidesulfovibrio > Cupidesulfovibrio liaohensis. The sequence goes on along the minus strand of NZ_VSMK01000162.1, from coordinate 5,063 downwards.
CAGATCGAAGATGATGGCGTGTATGGGCATGGTGCTCACGTAGCGCGTCCGGCCCGGTCTGTACAGGACCAAGGGCCGGGCCCCCCGTTCGCGGGGCTGACGGGACCGGATGCCTGGCGGCCTGACCGGACCGGCCACGCGGGCGCACGGCCGCCCTCTCCGTAACCACCCGGACGCCAGATTCCTTGCTGCCGTGTAAAAAAAGCTGACACCCGGCCTTGCTACCGGACGGCGGGCACGAACCGCAATCCGAACGGGGCGCCACACTACACGTATTCAACTTTTATTACATGATATTTTACAAAACAGCCGCCACGACCACGCAAAAGAAAGACTCCGCATTGCGGTGGCCTCCCGGGCGGACGGCGGCAGTCGCCCCCCCCACAAGGCGACGTCCGTGGCCGCTTTGCGAGGGGAGCGCAAAAATTCCGGACAGCGGCAGACCCGGGGCAGGCCCGTTTCCGCAACCGGGGCAGTCCCGCACGGCACTCCACGGAATATATTCTTTATTTTCAGTGTAATACAGAAGACACCTTGCGTTCGCCCCTTTTGGCACAACCGTTGCTAATTCCCGGGCGCCCACTGTGCCGCAAGGGGTGCACGGGGGCGGAGGCTGGGTAAAGGGTATGCATCACGCATCGCGTTTCACGGAGGAACCATGAGCTTTCCAAGACAAGTCTTCGAATTCCTGAAGGCGAGTTCCATCGCCCACGCACAGTGGGATATCGAGGTCTCCACGTCCATCATCAAGAACCGGAAGAAGCTGATCATCCTCGGCATCCTGCTGCTGCCGATCCTGATGTTCAGCTTTGCCGAGGCGGGCTCCATGCTGGGCAGCAAGACCGCCTACGCGCCCGCGTTCTACTCCACCAAGATCTTCCTGGTGTCCATCGCGGTGGGCCTGGCCGCCGGCCTCATCACCGGCTGCATAGGCGCGGGCGGCGGCTTCATCATCACGCCCGCCCTCATGGCCGCTGGGGTCAAGGGCATCCTGGCCGTGGGCACCGACCTGTTCCACATCTTCGCCAAGGCCATCATGGGCACCACGGTGCACAAGAAGCTGGGCAACGTGTCGGTGAAGCTGGCCATCGCCTTCCTGGTGGGGTCGGGCGCGGGCACGTTCATCGGCGGGGCCATCAACAAAGGCCTGTACAACAAGGACCCGCTGCTGTCCGAAATGTTCATCAGCTCCATCTACGCGGTGCTGCTGGGCTTCCTGGGCTTCTACGCCCTGTTCGACTTCATCAAGTCCAGCCGTTCCGGCGGCGGCGGTGATGCCCACGGCGGCAGCAGCGGCGCTACGGGCCTGTCCGTCAAGTTGCAGGCCATGAACGTGCCCCCCATGATCACCTTCGACGAAGACCTCGTGCCCGGCGGCCGTCGCATCTCCGGCTGGATCGTCGCCGCGGGCGGCGTGGTGGTGGGCATCCTGGCGGCCATCATGGGCGTGGGCGGCGGCTTCATCACCTTCCCCATGTTCGTGTACATCTTCGGCGTGTCGTCCATGACCACCGTGGGTACCGACATCCTCCAGATCATCTTCACCGCCGGTCTCGGCGCCATCGCCCAGTACGCCATCTACGGCTACGTGTTCTACACCCTGGCCATGGGCATGCTGATCGGCTCGCTCCTGGGCATCCAGGTGGGCGCGCTGACCACCAAGGTGGTCAAGGGCATCCACATCCGCGGCTTCTACGCCATGTCGATCATCGCGGGCTTCATCAACCGCGTGGCCACCCTGCCCAAGAAGATGGTGGAGCTGGAAATGATCTCCATGTCCAAGGAACTGGTGAACAACATCGAGTTCGTGGGCAACATCGTGTTCTGGGTGGTGGTTGCCATCTTTGGTGCCTGGGTGTTCGGCAAGTTCTTCGCCAACATCGGCAAGCTGAGAGCGGAGGCGTAACATGCTTATCCATAGCAAGAGCAGTTTCATGAAGGGCCTGCTGCTCATGGGCTCCTTCTGCGCGGTTTTCTTCATGATCTTCATGCCGCTCTTCCCCGGTGACGGCGGCAAGGCCATGAACGGCCTGGAATACTCGGACGACCTGTTCAACAAGCTGTCCAAGGGCTCGTCCTACTTCATCCCCGAAGTGCAAAAGCGCGTCGATCCGCTGAAGGGCAAGACGGTTGAAGTGGCCTACACCTCCAAGAAGGCCGAAGACGCCGCCAAGGTGTTCGCCGCTGCCGGCATCACCGCCACCGCCGACGGTGCCACCCTGAAGGTGCAGGGCGACCTGGGCACCCTGCTTGCCGCCGCCGTGGCCGACGCCGACGCCATGTACAAGAACGACGGCAAGGCCGTTGCCGCGCGCTACGCGGGCATGGACCACATGGTGGTCATGGAAGCCTGGTGGGAAGGCCTGAACCCCATGATCAAGGCCCTGCAGAAGAACAAGATGGTGGAAGAAGCCAACGTGGTGGACGCGGTGCTGAAGCGCGCCGTTGAAACCGGCTACAACTTCTACGGCATCCCCGCCGCCAAGGTCATGGACAAGATGGGCGTGATGGTCGGCCTGCTGATCTTCTACGTGCTGTATACCGTGTGGTACGGCTTCGCCATCTTCGAACTGTTCGACGGCATCGGCCTGACCATGAAGAAGTCCAAGATCAAGCAGGAAGCCTAGCGCACGCCGCACCGGCGTCGTCGGCCACTGCCTGACGGGCATGCTCTCTTGACGACCACGGCCCCCCGCACCTGTGCGGGGGGCCGTTCCGTTTTCCGGACGCGATTCGCCACGCGCCCCCGCGTCCCGCCAGTTGCCCGCAGCAGCCGCCTGCCACGCACCACACCTGCCTGTTGCACCATGTACACGTTGTGCTATGGTGACGGTAATCGCCCGCACCCCCGGCCCTTGCCGGGTTCTCCGCCTTCCCTGCGCACCCTGCGGGCCTCGGCATCCGGTATCCACGGGGCCTGCATGTGCCCCGTTCCGCCGCACCGTCCCCGTTTCACACTCCGGGGGCTCGGCGCGGCCCACCTTCATCCGCAAGGAGAACGCCATGCCGTCCAGCTTCACCCGTCGCTGCTTCATGTCCCTGTGCGCCTCGGCAGCCGTCGTGGCCGCCGGCACCCGCCTGCTGGGCCCCACCGTTGCCCACGCCGCCGACGCTCCCGACGCCTTTCCCATGCCGCCGCTGCCCTACCCTGAAAACGGTCTGGAGCCCGCCATCAGCGCGCGCACCATCTCGTTCCACTATGGCAAGCACACGGCCGCCTACTACGGCAACCTGAACAAGGCCGTGGCAGGCACTCCCATGGCCACCATGAAACTGGAAGACGTCATCAAATCCGTGGCGGGTGACCCGGCCAAGGCCGGGCTGTTCAACAACGCCGCCCAGTCCTGGAACCACACCTTCTACTGGGCAGGCATGAAGCCCGGCGGCGGCGGCATGCCCCCCGCCAAGGTGGCCGACGCCCTGTCCGCCGCCTTCGGCTCCGTTGACGCCTGCATTACCCAGCTTTCCGACGCCGCCAAAACCCAGTTCGCCAGCGGCTGGGCCTGGCTGGCCAAGGGCCGCGAAAACGGCAAGGACGTGCTGAAGGTACTGAAGACCGGCAACGCCGAAAATCCCATCACCCAAGGCTATACCCCCATCCTCACCATCGACGTGTGGGAACACGCCTACTACCTGGACTACCAGAACAAGCGCCCCGACTACGTCCAGGCCTTCTTCGACAAGCTGGTGAACTGGGACGAAGTGGCCAAGCGGTTGTAGACCCGCATTTACTGACTATTCCCAAAAAGGAAACCGGGGAGGGGACCTTTTGAAAAAGGTCTCCCTCCCCGGCCCCCTCCCCCCCAAACTTTTTGTTAGGGGGGGAGGGGTTTTTTATGCGTAGTGCACACGCAGTTGCCATGGCGTAACATGAGCATCCGACTAGAATTACAAACCCCACCCAATTGAAAAGTTTTGGAAGATAGGGGTCCGGGGAAAGAAACCTTTTTTAAAAGGTTTCTTTCCCCGGTTATTCCCCGTTCAATCTCTTTAAGAAATCAGATGACTACCCGGCGACAGGGGCGATCCTGGCGAGGTCGGCGGCGATGCGGTCGCGGATGGGGCCGAACACGCGTTCGTTGTGGGCCACCATGTCGATCTGGCGGGTATGGATGAGCAGGTAGCCCACGCCGCGCACCAGGGTGAGGATGCGCTCCTTGGGCAAGCCTTCGAGGGAGGCGAACAGGGCGTCGTCCTTGACGTCTGCGCGGAAGCCGCGTGCTTCCAGCACCTCGCCCACGAAACGGGCGCGCAGGGTGCGGCGGTCGGCGCTGGCGGCACCGCCCTTGAACTGGAAGGTCACGTAGTTTTCGTGCGGGTTGTCGGCGGCCATGGCTTCCACGGTGCAGAAGTGGTAGCCGAAGCGCGCCTGAAGATTGCAGTAGTCGCGCGAGATCATGAGAAAGTTGCGGTTGGCCAGGGTGGTGGCGGCGGTGGGTTCCAGGTCCGGGTTCACGGTGGATTCCATCATGACGGACAGGAACCCGCGCGCGTCAGTGGCAGGCGGCCCGGCCCAGGGCACGGCGGTCATGCCGTCCCACAGGGCCAGCATGGGCGCGGAGGCGATGTCGGCCAGATCCACCACGGGGCCGGGCACAGGCTTGCGGAACCCGCCGTCGATGTCCAGCAGCCAGTATTGCAGCTTGGTGCCGTTGACCCGCAACTGCTTGCCCAGACGCTGGGTGCCGGAGCCGGTGGCGCCCATGTGATCGGACACGCCAAACAGCACCTCCACGGACTTCTCGTGGCAGAAGCGGGTGATGTCGTGCAGGGTGCGGCAATGGGCGGGGGCGAACTGTGGCGACTCCGGGTCCAGCAGGTTCAGGGGCAGCACCAGCCGCGCGGCTTCGGACAGCGCGGTGTGCACGGGGCTACCCTCCATAAGGTTGCGGCGCGGGGCGTGGCCCAGAATATCTTCGATGCGGCCGGGGTGCACGCGGCGGTTGTCCGCGTCCACGGTGACGATGCCCGCATGCTCCAGAAGTTCGGCGGCGCGGGGCAACCCGAACAGGGCGGGCACGCCGTACTCGCGGGCCACGCTGGCCAGGTGCCCGGCGGCACCG
>NZ_VSMK01000161.1 GCF_011682075.1 Nitratidesulfovibrio liaohensis | reverse complement strand
TCCTGCGCCGGCCGCAGCAGGCCGCAGGGGCCGGAGCCCAGTGCGCCCAGCGCGCCCAGCGTACCCAGGGCGGCCGTCCCCTTGAGGAAGAAGCGCCTTCCGTTGTCGCAGCCGCGTGCTGCTCGATCGGTCTTGTTCATGCTGTTCCTCGCTTGGTGACCGGTTGTTCCGGTTGGGCAAAGGCCCCGCGCCCCATGATCACGGCGTCGGCAAGCCAGCGGGCCAGGTCGTCGCCCGCGCGGCCCATGACGGCGGACGTTGCGCCTGCCCGGCGCAGGGCATCGAGAAATGACGGCACCCACACGGCCATGTGCCCGGCCACGAAGGCGTCCCACCATGAGGCGAGGTCTTCGGGGGTGGGTCCGCGCGCGGGAAGGCCGGATGGTTCGGGTGTGTGGGGGGCCGGGGAATCCGCGGGGCCTGGCGCATCCTGGCGCAGGGCGGCGTACACGGCCAGGGCGGCGTCCAGTTCCAGGCCGATGTGGTCGTCGGGCAGCGACCCCTGCCACGGCGAGGCAAGGCCCAGCGCCGCGTAGGCTTCGCGGGCGAACAGGGCGGCCTCGCCCATCAGGCGGCGCTCCGTCTCCAGATAGACGGAGGCATAGGGCGGCGCGGCCACCGGGCCCGGCCCCACGAACAGCCGATTGAACAGGTATTCCTCTTCATCCCACGCGGGCACGGGCGGCAGGGGCGGGGAGCCCGGCAGGGCCAGTGCCTCGAAGGCCCGGCGCAGCACAGCGCCGTTGGTGGCGAAGAAGAAGTCGCGCAGGGCGGCGCCGCGCCGCGCGAAGGCCTCGGCGTCCGCCATGCGGGTGTTGACCGGGGCGGACGCGGGCGGGGAGGGAGCGGGAGAAATGGTGGGCGGCATGGCATTCCTGCTGCGATGTGCGGTTCAGGCCCCGTTGCTGGCGCGCGGGGTCCGCCACCGGAGTGGCCTTAAGTTGCATAATACCATGTCGCTTGGGGCGTGCAATGATTGTCGGATGCTGTAGGAAGTCTGTAGGACGCGTCCTACATGCGGCGTTGCGGTGACGTTGGCGCCGTGGTCCGGAAAACGCCGTTGACGTCCGGAAAAGAAAACGGGGAGCCCTTGCGGGCTCCCCTGTGCATCCGAGGTATTGCGTGCGGCGCGTGTCGTGCCGCCTCGCCGTCTAGTAGGCGTGTTCGTCTTCCAGGTCCTCGTCGGTGATCTTGTGGGTGAACACCGAATACACCCACGCCTGGTACGCCAGCACGATGGGCACGAAGATGGCCACCACGGTGAGCATGATCTTCAGCGTCAGCGGGCTGGATGCGCCGTTGGCGATGGTGACGCTGAAGGCCGGGTCCATGCTGGAGGGCAGCAGCGCCGGGTACATGCCGAACACCCCGAAGAAGGTCACGCACACGATGAACACCGCGTTGCACACCCAGGCCATGCCCACCGAGTTGGAGGCGATGAAGAACCGGGTGGTCAGCAGCGAGGCCACGGCCAGGATGGGGAACACCAGCAGCGGCGGGAACTTCATGTAGTTGACGTACAGGTTGGTGTACACGGCGGTGGCCACCAGGAAGGCCAGCGCGGCGCACAGCAGCAGCGGCCAGATGCCGCGCGCCAGGGCCACGGCCCTGTCGTGCAGCTCGCCCGTGGACTTGATGCCCATCCACAGTGCGCCGTGCAGGGCGAACATCAGCACGAAGAACACGCCGCCCAGCAGGCCGTACAGGTTCAGCAGCTTCAGCAGGTTGCCGTGGTACACGCCGTCGCCGTCGACGGGAATGCCCATGAACAGGTTGGCGAAGGCCACGCCGAACAGCAGCGCGGGCACGAAGTTGCCCAGAAACTGGAACACGTCCCACACCTTGCGCCAGCCGGGGCTGTCGATCTTGTTGCGGAACTCGAAGGACACCGCGCGGAAGATCAGCGCGAAGAGCAGGATCAGCAGCGGCGCGTACAGCGCGCTGAACATCACCGCGTAGGCCTTGGGGAACGCGGCGAAGGTGACGCCGCCCGCGGTGATCAGCCACACCTCGTTGCCGTCCCAGAACGGACCGGCGGCATTGTAGATGGTACGGCGCTCGGCTTCGTTGCGCGCGGCGAAGGGCAGCAGGGTGCCCATGCCGAAGTCGAAGCCGTCAAGGACGAAGTATACGGCCCACAACAGGCCCCACAGGACGAACCAGATTGTCTCCAACATGTTTCCGATCCTCTCGGTTAGCTGTTCATGCGGCTATGCGGCACGTCGTGCGGGCTAGGCGGCGGGGCCTTTGCGCGCGTACTTGCGAAGCAGGTAGATGTCGAGCACGCCGAGCAGGGTGTACACCGCCCCGAACGCCAGCAGCGATACGGCCACGGACGAGGCGGGCACAGGCGACACCGCATCGGTGGTGCGCATCATGCCGTACACGATCCACGGCTGGCGGCCTATTTCGGCCACGGCCCACCCGGCCATGATGGCCAGGTACGGCAGCGGAATGGCCCAGGGCAGCGCCTTCAGCAGCCACTGCTTGTCCTGCAGGCGGTTGCGGAACAGGAAGGCGGCACCGGCCAGCAGCGGGAACAGCGTGCCAAGGCCCACCATCGCGCGGAAGTTCAGGAAGGTGAGCAGCACGGGGGGGCGGTCTTCCTTGGGGAAGTCCTTCAGGCCCTTCACTTCGGCGGAGGGATCGTTGAAGGCCAGCAGGCTGAGCACGCCGGGAATGCCGAAGACCTGGATGGAGTTGCCTTCCCCGCTTTCGTTGGGCACGGCCAGCAGGTACATGGGCGCGGACTTCTGGGTTTCCCAGTGCGATTCCATGGCCGCCAGCTTGGCGGGTTGCAGCCTGGCCACGGTGTTGCCGTGGTTGTGGCCCTGCACCGCCACAAGGATGGCCAGTACCAGGGTGAACCCGGCGGCCAGCTTGAACGAGCGGTTGAAGAAGTCTTCCTCGTTGCGGCGCAGCAGGTGCCAGGCCGAGATGCCCAGCACGAAGAAGCCCGCCAGCATCCACGAGGCGAACAGGTTGTGGAAGAACTGGCCCCATGCGTAGGGGTTGCTGAGCACGCTGAAGAAGTTGTCCAGTTCCGCGCGGTTGTTGCGGATCACGTAGCCCACGGGGTTCTGCATCCAGCCGTTGGCCAGGATGATCCACAGGCCGGACAGGTTGGAGGCGAACGCCACGGCCCAGATGGCGAACAGGTGCATCTTTTTCGACACGCGTTCCCACCCGAACACCCACACGGCCAGGAAGGTGGATTCCAGGAAGAAGGCCAGGGTGGCTTCAATGGCCAGCAGCGAACCGAAAATGTCGCCCACGTATTCCGAGTAGCGCGACCAGTTGGTGCCGAACTGGAATTCCAGGGTGATGCCGGTGACCACGCCCAGGGTGAAGTTGATGAGGAACAGCTTGCCCCAGAACTTGGCCATGCGTTTGTAGGTTTCGTTGCCGGTGCGGTAGTAGATGGTCTGCATGACCGCGATGAGCACCGAAAGGCCCAGTGTCAGCGGCACGAAGATGAAATGGAAGAAAACGGCCACCGCGAACTGCAGCCGTGACAGCATGACGACATCCATGCTTTCCCCCTTTGCGGGTCCGACGGTGTGGCCGCCCGGAAGCCCGACAAGGTTAAACGGTGAAATCGGCGCGTTGTCAGGTCTACTTCCGCCGAAGGCCGAACAACGTGTGTGCATCAAGCGATAATGGTTGCTACTACCACTTTCCCGCCAATATGCAAGCATGGTGGAACAATTGCTGCGTGTGCTGACGGAGGGACTGCGCGCAATCTAGCACGGTTGCGGAGAAACTGTCAGTAAAAAATACATGGCGGCGGCAAGTTGGCGGTGATGGCCGGATTGTGGGGGAACCGGCCCGGAGAGGGGAGCAGGACAGGCGAGCCGGACGGGCCGGAGGGGCCGGACGGGATGAATCGGGCGGGATGGGGTGGCAGCATGGTCGGACGGGGCGGGCCTGACAGGGGGGAGATGGGCAGGCCGGGCCGTGCGCATGAACGGGAGCGGAGTGTGCGGATGTGCCCGTACTGCCCGCATGGGGCAGGGGCCGTTTGGGGCACACGCCGCGCCCCCGCGCGCAACGGGCGTCGGCCATGTGGTCGGCGCCCGTTGGTGTTGGCGAGGGAATCCGGGGGGATGCTGTCGCTACGGCTTGCCGAAGCCGTACTTGTCCATCACTGCCATGCCTTGGGGGCCGGTGACGAACTTGATGAACGCGGCGGCGGTGGCCTTGTCCCTGGAGCCGGACAGGACGGCGATGGGGTAGGTGATGGGGGCGTGCCCCTTGACGGTGGCCACCACCTTCACCTTGTCGCCCGCGATCCTGGCGTCGGTCATGTACACGAAGCCCGCTTCGGCTTCGCCGCGCGCCACGTAGTCCAGGGCCTGGCGCACGCTTTCGGCCAGCACGGCCTTGCCGGAAAGGGCATCCCACGAACCGGCGGCGGTCAGGGCGGCCTTGGTGTAGCGGCCCACGGGCACGGAGTCGGGGTTGCCCACGGCGATGCGGGTGACGCCCGCCTGCTTCAGGTCGTCCACGCCCTTGATGGCCAGCCTGGAGTCGGCGGGCGCGATGAGCACCAGGCTGTTGGACACGAAGTCGATGCGGGTGGCCACGTCGATGAGCTTGCTTTCCACGGCCTTGTCCATGGTGGCCTGGTCGGCGGAGGCGAACACGTCCACCGGCGCGCCTTCCTGCATCTGCTTCAGCAGCGGGCCGGACGCGGCGAAGTTGGTCTGCACCTTGCTGCCGGGGTTGGCCTTTTCGAACATGCCCTTGATGTCGGTAAAGGCGTTGGTCAGGCTGGCGGCGGCGGACACGGTGATCTCGCCCGCGTGGGCGGCAAGGGGTGCGCAGACCAGTGCGGCAAGAGCCAACGCTGCAAGAACGCGACGGCCAGTGCGGAACGGACGGAAACCGGAAATCATGAGGCGCCTCCTGTCTGAGGTTGAGTGGTGTCTGCGGGAACGAAACGGTCGTCGGCCCTGCACTGCACGGCGTTGTCCGCCACGGTGGCGAACCAGCCCGTCCTGTCGGCGTCCCAGACGTCGAAGGTGGGGACGTACGGCTTGATGTCCAGCACCGGGGTGCCGTCCAGCATGTCCACGTTTTCCACGTGCAGCCTGTTGCCGGTCACGCCGGTAAGCCGCAGGACGGAAATGCCGATGGGGTTGGGCCTGCGCGGCGAGCGGGTGGCGAACACGCCGTGCTCGTCGTTGTCCAGAAAGGGCTTCACGCGCAGGGTGAAGCCCTTGCACTCGTGCAGGTGGTAGATGACGAGGAGATGCGAGAACCCTTCGATGTCGGCGAGGCCCTGGGCGAATTCGGGCAGCACGTCGATGCTGCCCGCTACCCCCTGCGCGCCCACGGGCTGGATGGGCATGCCGCGCACGTCGGTGAACGGGGTGCGCATGTGGGCCACCGGGGCGTAGGAAATGCGCGGGGCTTGCGGATTGTCTGCCCGATCGTCTGCCGGATTGCTTGCCGGATGGGAGGCCGGATCGGAAGCGGCACGGGGCGCGGCATGGGCGGCGGCGGGGCCGCGCAGCAGGTGCAGCGCCG
>NZ_VSMK01000160.1 GCF_011682075.1 Nitratidesulfovibrio liaohensis | reverse complement strand
CACCCGCTGCGGGGCCTGCCTTGCCGTATGCCGGTACAACGCGCTGGATGCGCGGCGGCTGGAGGCCGGGCGGCCCGCCCTGTCCTGCACCCTGTGCCGCGACTGCATCGGCGTGTGCCGTCATGGCGCCATGCAGCTGGCCCTGCCGGGTTTGTCCCCGGCGACGGCGTGGCGCATCTTTTCCGTGCTGGCTGCCGTGCTGCACGCGGTGTTCCTTAACGTGGCCCGCATGTAGCGGCGTGCCTGGCAACGGCTGTTTCCGGGCGGGAGGACGGGCACGGGAGAAGGATGCACGAAAACGGGCGCGGCGGTGTTCCGCCCCGGGCCGGTGAGCCGCCTCTTCACCGGGGGTTTACGTAATCCGGGCCATCATGTATGAATGCCGCCGCCGGAGCCGCCGCGCGCTTCGTGCCCTTTCAGCATCCCGCGCCGCCGGTCCCTCGCATCTCCGGCTCCGTGGACCGCGCCTTCACGAGTGCCACCTGATGAAGAAGATTCCCGAACGGTATCGGCGTAAGATCAGCAAGGACGAGATCAACGAGCTGCCCCTTGAGCGGTATGCGGGTGAAATCCGCATCGTCCGCAGCGAGGAGGAACTCGCTGATGCCGTCGACCGCCTGCGTGACGAGGACGTGCTGGGCTTCGACACCGAAACCCGACCCACCTTCCGCAAGGGCAAGGTCAACCTGCCGTCGCTGGTGCAGCTTGCGTGCAGCGACGTGGTCTACCTGTTCCAGCTCAACTGGCTGCCCTTTGGCGAGGCGCTGGCCTCTGTGCTGTCCGACGCGGACATCGTCAAGACCGGCGTGGCCGTGCGCGACGACATCCGCGACCTGCAAAAGCTGTTCGCCTTCAACGACGCGGGCGTGGTGGACCTGGGCGAGGTGGCGCGCGATTTGGGCCTTGAGACGCACGGCCTGCGCAACCTTGCCGCCAACTTTCTGGAAGTGCGCATCTCCAAGGGTGCCCAGTGTTCCAACTGGAGCAACCGCGAACTGGCCCCCCAGCAGGTGCTGTACGCCGCCACCGATGCCTGGGTCAGCCGCGAGATACACCTGCGCATGCGCAGGCTGGGGCTCATAGCCCGCTAGCCGGTCAGGCTGTCCTCCCGCTGGCCGGACAGTCCGCTTGTCCGGTCAGCCCCTCTTGCCGTCTCCCCTCGCCGCATTTTCCGCGCGCCCCCTGCATGGCATGGTGGCGCGCGTTCCGTTTTTTCGCCTCTTCTCCGTTCCGCCGTCGTTGTCACACCGTCGTCACCAACATGCGGCATGTGTGGTTGCGCCATGGCGGCATGCCCCGGAAATTCCTGTCGCCTTGGCAGTGCCGGAGAAAAATGTCACATCCTTGTAACGGGGCAACCACGCATCCGTCACCGGCAACGCACATCTTCTCGGGCAGGAAAGCGCCAAGGAGTACCACATGACGAAAGAGCGCATTCTGGTGGTGGAAGACGACGAGGACATCCTGCAGTTGCTGACCTTCACCTTCGAATCCGCCGGGTTCGAGGTGCGCACGGCCACCACGGGACGCGAAGGCCTAGACATCGCGCTGCGGCAGAAGCCCGCGCTGGTCTTGCTGGACCTGATGCTGCCCGGCATGAGCGGCCTTGACGTGTGTCGCGAACTGAAGCGCCTGCCGGAAACGGAAGATGTGCCGGTGATCATGCTCACCGCGCGTGGCGAGGAAGTGGATCGCATCGTGGGTCTGGAACTGGGCGCCGACGACTACGTGGTCAAACCCTTCAGCCCGCGCGAACTGGTGCTGCGCATCCGCGCCGTGCTCAAGCGCGCACAGGGCGTGGCCGAAAACCCCCAGCGTTCGCAGTGGCAGATCGACGGGCTTGCACTGGACCTCGACGCGCACCGGGTGGAGGTGGACGGCGAGGAAGCCGCCCTGACCGCCACCGAATTCCGCCTGCTGGCGGAACTGGTGCGCAACCGGGGTCGCGTGCGCACCCGCGACCAGTTGCTGAACACGGTGTGGGGCTACGAGTTCGAAGGGTACGCCCGCACGGTGGATACGCACGTGCGCAGACTGCGCCAGAAGATCGGCGGTTATGCGGCCATGATCGAAACCATCCGGGGCGTGGGATACCGCTTCAAGGAGCAGTAACCCAGGATTCCGGGCGGCGACCATGAACCGCAGGGCGGCCTGCACGGCACACCCGTCATGCACCGCTGCATTACGGCACCGCAACAGCACGGTACCGGCAGACAACCCCGGCACCGATAGACCGCTCCGGTACGGGCACACCGCCTCCAGCGGTGGCATGCCCCATTTTCGCCCAACGCCCCAATGCCCCCAACGCGCGGCGCGCCACGCGCCGCCGGGAACGAGACATGCCAGACAGCAAGAACGTGAAGATGCACGCGGCGTCGCTGAATTTCTACTACGGCGACTTTCAGGCGCTGCACGACATCAACCTGGAATTCGAACGCAACCAGGTCACCGCGCTCATCGGGCCTTCGGGCTGCGGCAAGAGCACCTTTTTGCGGTGTCTGAACCGCATGAACGACCTCATCCCCATCTCGCGAGTGGACGGCGAGATATGCCTCGACGGCATGAACATCCATGACGCCCGACTGGATGTGGTGGAACTGCGGCGCCGCGTGGGCATGGTGTTCCAGAAGCCCAACCCCTTCCCCAAGTCCATATTCGAGAACGTGGCCTACGGACTGCGCGTCAACGGGGTGCGCGACAAGGAATACATCGCCGAAAAGGTGGAACAGAGCCTGCGCCATGCCGCCCTGTGGGACGAAGTGAAGGACCGCCTGCACGAGTCGGGGCTGGGCCTTTCCGGCGGCCAGCAGCAGCGCCTTTGCATCGCGCGCGCCCTGGCCGTGGAGCCGGAAGTGCTGCTGATGGACGAACCCGCCTCCGCGCTGGACCCCATTGCCACCCAGAAGATCGAGGAACTCATCCACATCCTGAAGAAGGACTACACCATCATCATCGTGACCCACAGCATGCAGCAGGCGGCCCGCGTCTCCGACCTGACGGCCTTCTTCTACATGGGGAAACTGGTGGAGTGGGGCGCGACGGAAATGATGTTCACCAGACCGCGCAACAAGCAGACCGAAGATTACATTACCGGCCGGTTCGGGTAGGGGGCTTTCTGTGGAAACGCATTTTCACCAGCAATTGCAGAAGCTTCGCCTGAAGGTGCTGGAAATGGCCGCGCATTCGCAAACGGCCATCGAAACCGCCGTGCGCGCATTGCAGCACCGCGACGCCGACGCAGCGCGCTCGGTCATCGCAGGCGACAAGCTGATCAACACCATAGAGTGCGAGATAGACGAACTCAGCTTCCGGCTGCTGGCGCTGGACCAGCCCATGGCCGTGGACCTGCGCATCATCGTGGCCATCATGCGGGCCAGCATGTATCTGGAGCGGGTGGGCGACGAGGCCGTGAACATCGCCGAGGCGGCCATGTTCCTGGCATCCCGGCCGCCGTTGCCGGAAATGCCCAGCCTGAACGAACTGGGCACCCATGCCGTGGACATGTTCCGCAAGGCGGTGATGTCCTTCCGCGAAAGCGACGCCGGGCTGGCCCGCGAACTGCGCGTGCTGGACAAGCGCTGCAACCAGTTGGACATGCAAGTGCTGCGCGAACTGATGGACTACATGAGCCGCGAAAGCCCCGCCGTGGAACGCGCGGTGCACACCATTCTGGTTTCGCGCAGCCTGGAACGGGTGGGCGACCTGTCCACCAACGTGGGCGAGACGGTGATGTTCATTGTCGAAGGGCTGAACATCAAACACAGTTTTCAGATCAATTCCGGCGGCGCGTGCAGCTAGCGCCCGGCGCGACGTCTTGCAGACACGGCGGGGCTGCCCATGGGGGCGGCCCCGCTTTGCATTCGCGTGAGGCTGCGGTATGCTGTCGCCCCGTCGCCCGCCGGATTGCCGGAAGGGGGCGATACATCCCATACACCCTTGCGGCCCGCACCTGCGGCACCCGCCCCGGAGACCCGATGACCCAATACGGCAAGCGTACCGTGCAGTTTTCCATAACCCCGGAAGAAGCCCCCGCCCTGGTGAGCCGCATCGGCGAGCAGATGGCCAGCGGCGTGATAACCCTTGAAGGCCGTTCCATAGAAATCGACGGCTTCGAGAGCATAGGCATTTCGCTGAAGCGCACCGGCGACAAGCTGCGCGCCCGCGTGAAGGTGAAGTTCCCCAAGCGCCCCGGTGACGCGGGCGAAGCGGGCGGCGATATGGATGACAGTGACGGGGATGACGATTAGCCGCCATACGGCATCGACGGCCCACGGCGACCGGGTCGCCGTTGTGTGCCAGGTCGACCCGGTCGCCGGTCCCGGCCCTGCAGCGCGTGGCGCTGCAAATGCCGGCATGACCGGCGATGCCGTGCATGGTCCGCGCATCGTCTTCTTCACCGGGGGCACGGCGCTGAAGTCGCTCAGCCATGCCCTGACGGGCCGGACGCACAATTCCGCGCATCTGGTCACCCCGTTCGATTCCGGCGGCAGCACGGCCGTGCTGCGGCGCTATATCCGCATGCCCGCCGTGGGCGACCTGCGCAACCGGCTGCTGGCCCTGGCCGACCCCGCCGTGGCAACGCCGCCGCTGGTGGCCTTGTGCGACCTGCGTCTGGCCGATGCCGGGGAACACGACACCCTGATGCAGCGGCTGTACGCCCTGGCCTCGGACCGCGATCCCGCCTGGCGCGGCATCGACTCGTTGGTGGCCGATGTGCTGCGTCTGCACCTGCGCTGGTTTCTGGAATTCGCGCCGCCCGGCTTCGACCCGCACGGCGCATGCCTGGGCAATTTGTTGCTGGCGGGTGGCTACCTGCGCCACGGCGGAGGGCTGGGGCCGGTGCTGCACCTGTTCACGCGGCTGCTGCAGGTGCGGGGCACGGTGGTTCCCATCGTGGACGACGACCTGCATCTGGCGGCGGAACTGACCGATGGCACCGTGCTGCTGGGGCAGCATCGCATCACCGGCAAGGGCGTGCCCGGCATCACCGTGCCGGTGCGCCGCCTTTTCCTGACCCGCACCCGTCCCGATGGTGATGGCCAAGGCGAAGACGGCGGGCCAAATGGACTAGCCGGGCAAGCGAGGCGGGCCGGACACGATGGACTGGTCGGACAGCACGTGGCCGGGGGCGAAAAACGCCACGGCGCCGATGGCGGAAATTCCGCCACGCCCGCCGAGGCGCGTGTGCCCGTATCCGGCGTGGCCGCCCGGCTTATCGCGGAAGCGGATCTGATCTGCTTTCCCATGGGCAGTTTTTACACCAGCGTGCTGGCCAATCTTTTGCCCGAAGGGGTGGGGAGCGCCGTGGCCGCGGCCCCGTGCCCCAAGGTGTACGTGCCCAACAGCGGCACCGACCCGGAACAATTGGGCCTGTCCGTGGCTGATTGCGCCGCCGCCCTGCTGACCATGCTGCGGCGCGATGCGGGCGCGCAGGTCCCCGCCGCCCGCCTGCTGAATACGGTGGTGGTGGATACCCGCAACGGGGTGTACCCCGGCGGCGTCGACCACGAAGGGCTGCGCGCGCAGGGCGTGAATGTGCTGGATGCGCCGGTGGTGCGCGCTCTGCCCGGCGGCGG
>NZ_VSMK01000159.1 GCF_011682075.1 Nitratidesulfovibrio liaohensis | reverse complement strand
CGCCTGCGGGGCAACGGGCTGCAAGGGTCGCAACCCGGAGGCAAGGGCGCCGGTGGCTGGTGCGCTCCCGGCGGTCATGCAGGCGCATCCGGATGCGCCGCCCGCCGTGTCCGGCCGTGCATCCTGCCCGAGCGGTCCCTGCGCCGGTTTGCCCGTTGGCATGTCCGCCAGCGTATCCCCGGGTACTGCGAACGCGCCCGTGTCCTTGCCGCCGTTGCCGTGTCCGTTGGTCATAGTCGCGTCCCTTTCCGCTTGGTGGCGGACCGCACCACGCCGGTCGCCAGTTGCCCATTTGGCGTAATATGCAAATTCTGTCGCAAAAAAATACGCGCGCTTGCCCGGCTGTGCAGCCACGCACGGTCATCAGCCAGTCGCCATCATCGGCCCGGAAGCGGCCAGCTAGTCTCCAGACCGCAGGGCGGCCAGCCGGGCCAGGTCCTGGGACAAATCCTGGGCGGCCTGGTCGATGTGCCGCCCCGTGCATTCCAGAAAGGACCGCACGCACCCCAGCACCAACGAATAGTAGACGTTGGCCCCGCGCTTCTCGTCGCGCACCACGCCCGCCCCTTTCAGGATGGACAGGTGCTTGGACACCGTGGAAACATCCGAACCCACCAGCGCCTGCAGTTCGCACACGCAGCGCTCGCCGCGCGTCAGTTCCTCGACCATCAGCAAGCGGCTGGGGTGGCCCAGCGCCTTGAATATCTCGGCCTGCGCCTCGATGAGCCTGCGGTGGGCGGCCGTGCGTTGCGGTTCAATCATTTGCATGTTTCGCCAAATACTCCTCCGGGCCGAACTTGGCAAGCACCCATTCCCATGCCCAACCGACAAATCCTGCCGCCGAAGCTGGCCGCCGTATCCGGCCACCGCACACCGGATGCCCAAACGCAGAAGCCCCGCCGCAATGTCTGCGGCGGGGCGAAACGGGCAATGCGATCACTGGGGCCGCGCGGGGTAGCCCGCGCATCGCGTCTACTTCAGGTTGGCGGCGTACCAGTCGCCGGACAGGCGCAGCCCCTGGCGCACGCTGTACACCGGCTCGTACCCCAGCCGGGTGTGGGCGCGGCTGATGTCGGCCAGGGAATGGCGCACGTCGCCAAAGCGGAATTCACGGTGCTCCGGCTTGGCCGTGGCGGCTTCCGGCTTGTGGCGGCTGACTTCCTCGCGGATCAGGTCGAACAGCTGGTTCAGGTCGGTGCGTTCGCCGAAGGCCACGTTGTACACCGTGTTCAGGGCCGCCTCGTCGGTGGCGGTGGCGGCCAGCAGGTTGGCCTGCACGCAGTTGTCGATGTAGCAGAAGTCGCGGCTGGTCTCGCCGTCGCCGTTGATGAACACCGTCTCGCCGCGCAGCAGCGAGGCGAACCACTGCGGAATGACCGCGGCATAGGCGCCAAAGGGATCCTGCCGCTTGCCGAACACGTTGAAGTAGCGCAGGCCGATGGCCTTCATGCCGTAACAGGTGGCGAACACGTCGGCGTACAACTCGTTGACGTACTTGGTCACCGCGTAGGGCGACAGCGGCTTGCCGATCTTGTCCTCGACCTTGGGCAGGGTGGGTTCGTCGCCGTAGGTGGAACTGGACGCGGCGTAGACGAAGGTCTTCACCTTGGCGTCGCGGGCGGCCACCATCATGTTCACGAAGCCCGAAATATTGCTTTCGTTGGCCAGGATGGGGTCTTCGATGGAGCGCGGCACGGAACCCAGGGCGGCCTGGTGCAGCACGTGGTCCACGCCTTCGCACACCTCGCGGCAGTGCTCCAGG
Organism: Nitratidesulfovibrio liaohensis; assembly: GCF_011682075.1. GTDB lineage: Bacteria > Desulfobacterota > Desulfovibrionia > Desulfovibrionales > Desulfovibrionaceae > Cupidesulfovibrio > Cupidesulfovibrio liaohensis. The sequence goes on along the minus strand of NZ_VSMK01000159.1, from coordinate 3,863 downwards.
TTGCGGATGTCGCCTTCCTTGAAGCGGAAGTTGCGCCACAGGTCCGCGCCCACGATCTCGCGCACCATGTCCAGGTTGCGCTGGTAGCCGGTGGCGAAGTTGTCCAGCCCCACCACCTTCTGACCATGCAGCAGCAGCGTTTCCAGCAGGTTAGAACCGATGAATCCGGCAACTCCGGTGACAAGCCAGGTGCGGGGGGCGGCTTCCAGTTCCTGCATCAGGGCGGTATAGCGGGTCATGATGGTGTATCCTCCCTAGGGAGTGGCGGTTTCGGATGGAATGACCATTGTACGTGCGCCGGAATGCCGCGTCAAAGGATGGCGCGCCGGGCGGCGCAGCGCCATGGCGCATGCCCGTGCGGCGGCGGGGTGGCTTTCGGCCCTCCGTTGCGGGCTGAAGCCCTTGGGGACGGGTTTGGCGCGCACCACCGCAACGTGCGCGCTTCTACTCCCAACGTCACACCCTGTAAAGGGGCGGCGCGGGGGGCATGCCGCGCGGCACGAAATGTGTATGGGTTTAGCCGGATACGGACCCGGCGGCAGGAAGATGACGCTCCGGGCGAACCCCATCCCCCGCCCGCCTGCCGGTAGCCCTGTCGCGCAGGGGGTGTCCGGTCCGCACGGGCCGCAAACGCAGCCCGGCCGCCCGCCGCGCGGCCCCCTTTTCAGCGTGCTGCCCACCTGTTACAAGGTGCGCGTTCTTCCGCCCCCCGCACCGCGTGCGCCAAGGGCGGGGCAACACTTCCCCGGCGCCCTGCCGGGACCTGCGCCCGGCACGTCCTGTACGAACAACAGAACAGGCACGATCGGGCGCGCAGCCAGCGAGGCTCAAGATGAAGGTCGCCATTCTGGGCAATCAGGCCCGGGCCATGGTCAATTTCTGGAGCGTGCTCATACGCAGGCTCCGTACGCTGGGGCACGAGGTGCTGTGCATCGTGCCCGACGCCGATACCGACACCGAAGGCCGCGCCGCCCTGGAAGCCATGGGCGCCCGCGTGGCGGGCTATCCCCTGGACCGCAAGGGGCTGAACCCCGTGCGCGACGCCGCCACCTTTGCCGCGCTGTACCGTGTCTTCCGGCAGGAACGGCCCGACGTGGCCTTCTGCTTCACCATCAAGCCGGTCATCTACGGGGCCACGGCGGCGGCGCTGGCGCGCGTGCCCGCCCGCTACGCCATGATCACCGGGCTTGGCTACATGTTCGAGGCGGACTCCCCGATCAAGCGCGTGCTGACCAAGGTGGCCGCCCTGCTCTACCGCGTGGCCCTTGCCTGCGTGCGCACGGTGTTCTTCCAGAACATGGAGGACCGCCGGGTGTTCGAAGACAACCACATCATTCCGCACGGCACGTCCGTGGCCATGTGCCGGGGCACCGGGGTGGCGCTGAACCACTTTGCCCAGGCGGAACCGGTGCTGGACCCGCCGACCTTCCTGCTGGTGGGTCGCCTGCTGGAGGCCAAGGGCCTGCGCGAATACGCCGGGGCCGCGCGCCTGCTGAAGGCGAAACATCCCGACGCCCGCTTCCGCGTGCTGGGCCCGCCGGAAACCGGACCGGGCAGCGTGCCCCTTTCCGAGGTGGAAGGCTGGACGCGCGAAGGAATCATAGAATATCTTGGTCAGACCCGCGACGTGCGACCGTACGTGGCCGACGCCAGCGTGGTGGTGCTGCCCTCGTGGCGCGAAGGCACCCCCTGCTCGGTGATGGAAGGCATGAGCATGGGCCGTGCCGCCGTGGTCACAGATGCCCCCGGCTGCCGCGAGGTGGTGGAGGATGGCGTGAACGGCTTCCGCGTGCCCCTGCGCGACCCCGAGGCGCTGGCCGCCGCCATGGAGCGGTTCATCGCCGACCGCAGCCTGATCGCCCGCATGGGGCAGGCCGGGCGGCGGCTGGCGGAAACCGAATTCGACGCCGACAAGGTGAGTGAGCATATCCTGCGGGTCATGCGCCTGGCGTAGGGCTGCCTGCCGATTGTCCCTTCGCCCGTCGGGTCCGCTCCGAAGGGCGCGAAGCGTGGCCGCTGGGCGAGCCCGCGAGCCCGACGGCTGTGGCACTCCCTAATGGCAAGCTCGTTTTCCTTGTCAACGGACGAAAATCCCAATTTGGAAACAGCCTCTGTAGCTAGCAAGGGCGCAGCAGTCCCCCGCGACGAAAGATTTCCCATCCATTCCGGGAGGAATGCGTGAACGACAATATCCGCAACAGCCTGTTCCGTCTGCTGGATGCCCTGTGCATCCTCATCGCGCTGTACGCCATCGGCGAAATCATGCTGCCGGACGAGTACAGCGTGCTCATCGACTATACGGGCGCCTCGTTCTTCACCACCTTCTTCTTCCTGCTCTCGTTCTACGTGCTGGACTGTTACTCGGTGGGCGAGGAAGACTTCCGCGATTCCGTGGCCCGCGTGGGCGTGGCCTCGGTGCTGGGGGTCATTGCCACCGGCTTCACCTTCTATTCGTTCGAAAGCTGGCGTTTCGACCGGGCCACATTCCTGTTGCTGCTGGTGCTGGTGGTGGCCATGTGCCTTGCCTGGCGCATGGTGTGGCACCGCATCGGCAAACGCTTCACCACGCGGCAGAGGGTGGTGCTGGTGGGCGTGGACCGCGCGGGCAAGGTGCGCGCCCTGCTGGCGCAGAGCATGCCCCACGCCGAAATCCTGGGGTACGTGGGTGAAGGCGGCATCGACGCCGACGCCGGACCGTGCCTTGGCCCCTCGTACGATCCGCTGGGGGTGGCGCGCAGCCACGGCGCCACCATGCTGGTCATGCTGCCCGACGCCCCGCTGGACGAGGACATCGCCCGCGAACTGCTGCGCGCCAAGCTGGGCGGACTGATGGTGGTGGATATCCGCACCCTGTACGAACACGTGGCCGGGCGCATTCCCGTCAGCCTCATCCGCGACGAATGGCTGCTGATGGAAGACGGCTTCAACCTGAACACGCAGGGGTCCATGCAGCGCCTGAAGCGGGTGTTCGACGTGCTGACCTCGTTCGTGCTGCTGGTGCTTACCCTGCCGATCATGGCCGTTGCCGCCCTGGTCATCCGGCTGGAATCGCCCGGCCCGGTGATCTACAGGCAGAAGCGCGTGGGCCTGCACGAAAAGGAATTCACGGTGCTGAAGTTCCGCTCCATGACCGTGGATGCGGAAAAGAACGGCGCGGTGTGGGCGCAGAAGGGCGACACCCGCGTGACCAAGGTGGGCAAGTTCATCCGCAAGGTGCGCATCGACGAGTTGCCCCAGCTGTGGAACGTGCTGCGCGGCGACATGTCGCTGATCGGCCCGCGCCCGGAACGCATGCAGTTCGTGCGCGAACTGGAAAAGGTCATCCCCTACTTCTACGTGCGCCACACCGTGAAGCCGGGCGTTACCGGCTGGGCGCAGGTGTGCTACCCGTACGGCGCCTCCATAGAGGACGCCCGCTACAAGCTGGAATACGACCTGTACTACATCAAGAACATGTCGCCCCTGCTGGACCTGAAGATCGTGCTCAAGACCGTGGGGGTCATCCTGTTCCCCAAGGGTGCGCGGTAGGCTTCCGCTTTTCCGCAAGATGAAGAGCGCCACCGGGTTGTATGCCCGGTGGCGCTTTTCGCTTACCCCAACCAGCACGTTTGCGGGGTGAGAGCACGAGAGAGGGGGGCTTTTCAAAGCCCCCCTCTCTCGTATGCAATCTTTTCTTCTCTTCTTCTTTCCCGCCCCGCCGCCGTCAGCAGATGCGCGGCAACTGCTCGCCCTCCAGCATGGAGAGCAGGCGGTGGCCGCCCATGGGCGTTTCCAGGATGATCTGCCCGGCGCGGCCCGGCCCGGCCCCATCGGCGGCCAGCACGGTGCCGATGCGGGCGGCGTCCGCTCCAAGGGGGCTCTGG
>NZ_VSMK01000158.1 GCF_011682075.1 Nitratidesulfovibrio liaohensis | reverse complement strand
ACGCCCGCGCGCAGTCGGGCACGATGCGGTCCGCCGCCCAGTCGCCGCCGCCGATGACGTTGCCCGCGCGGGTGGTGGCGCAGCGCACGCCGTTCCTGAAGAACGATCGGAAGTACGAGTGCGCGATGATCTCGGCGCAGCCCTTGGACGCGGAGTACGGGTCCTCGCCGCCCAGGTGGTCGGTTTCGCGGTAGCCCCACACCCATTCGTCGTTGCGGTAGCACTTGTCCGAGGTGATGCACACCACGGCCTGCACCGAAGGCGCGCAGCGCACCGCCTCCAGGATGTTCAGGGTGCCCATGGCGTTGGCCTCTATGGTGGCCGCCGGGTCGTCGTACGACTTGCGCACCAGGGCCTGCGCCGCCAGGTGAAAGACCACCTCGGGCGCGAAGTCGGCCACGGCCTTGCACACCGCCGCGCGGTCGCGGATGTCGGCGCGGATGTCCGTGATGCGGGCGCCAAGGCCCATTTCGTCGAAATTGGCGGGGCTGGTGGGCACATCCACCGACAGCCCGGCCACTTCCGCGCCAAGCTGCAACAACCAAGCGGTCAGCCACGACCCCTTGAACCCGGTATGGCCGGTGACCAGCACCTTGCGGCCGCGATAGGCATCTGCAAACATTGTATGTCTCTCCGTATTCTCGACGGGGAAGGCGGAGAGGGAACCGGGGGAAGGAACCCTTTGTAAAGGGTCCCCTTCCCCCGGACCCCCATCCCCCTAAACATTCATTGTGGACGGGCAGCCATGGAAAGGGGCTGCGAAGAAGTGTTCAGAAGGCATAGCCAGCGGGCGAAAGGCCCATCTGAACCTATACCTTGAAGCCCTTGGCCCAAGGCGCACTGCCCTTGTCCCACATCGCATTCAGCTTCTGCCAGTCGCGCAGGGTGTCCATGCATTCCCAGAAGCCTTCGTGGGGGTACATGGATAGTTGGCCGTCGGCGGCCAGGCGTTCCAGCGGCTGCTTTTCCAGGTCGCACGATTCGTCCTCGTCCAGGTAGTCGAGAAATTCGCGCTTGAACACGAAGAAGCCGCAGTTGATGTATTCGTTCAGCACCGGCTTTTCCTGCCATGACAGGATGTTGCCATCCGCGTCGGTCTGCACCGCGCCAAAGCGCGAGGGCATGCGCACGCCGGTGAAGGTGCCGATCTTGCCCGACTTCTTGTGGAACTCCACCAGCTTGTCGATGTCGATGTCCGACACGCCGTCACCGTAGGTGACCATGAAGCGGTCGGTGTCGATGTGCTGGGCCACCCGCTTGATGCGCGCGCCCTTCAGGGTTTCCTGCCCGGTATCGCACAGGGTCACCTTCCAGTCGGTGCAGCTGCTGCACTCGTGGGTGGTCATGGCGCCGGTGGCGAGGTCCACGGTGAAGTCGGTGTTGCGGATGCGGTAGTCGTGGAAATACTGCTTGATCACCTCGCCCTTGTAGCCCAGCGGCAGGATGAAATCCTTGTGGCCGTGGCGGGCGTAGATGCTCATGATGTGCCACAGCACCGGGCGGCCGCCGATCTCGACCATGGGCTTCGGCTTGAATTCGGTTTCTTCGCGCAGGCGGGTGCCCTTGCCCCCGCACATGATGATGACCTTCATGCGATACCTCGTGATGGGGTAATGTGCTGTCGTCGTCCGGGTTGTTATAGCAGAACGCGCGGCGTTGCGGAACGGCCTGCTGCCCTGCGTGCCCGGACGGATGTGGGCAATGTTGCCGGGGCCGGGGTGCGCAGGGTCGCGTGGTGCGCGCGGCATACGCGGCCCACGTTGCGCGGACGATGAAAACCGTGCAATGCTGCTGTGTTGCCGTTCGGATGTACGGGATGGACGGGGTGCGGTGGCGTCATGATGACGTGCGGAACCTCCGTTCCGCGCGCGGGTGGGTGGCCGACAATCCGGGGGCGGCACGGCACACTGGCGCGCCGCGTTTCCGCCGGAATTTCCGGCCCTTCTACGTGGCGTGCTAGATACGCTTGCGCGTGGCGCTTGTCCATAGGTGCGGCACGTGATTTTCGCGGGGGCAGCTCCCTCCGCCGCCCGGTTGGGGGCGGCGCGCCGGGGCTTCTCAGGGAAACCGCGTGCCTGCCTTTTGTTGACGCAGCAGTTCCTCGAACCGCGCGGCAGGCACGGGAGGCGAGAACAGATAGCCTTGCCCCCTGCCGCACCCCAGCGATTTCAGCAGCACGTACTGCTCCATGGTTTCCACGCCCTCGGCCAGCGAGGTGACGCCAAGCCCCGCGGCAATGCCCAGCATGGCCCGCAGCAGCGCCAGCGACGAGGCGTCGGGCAGGTCCTTCACGAACGTACGGTCTATCTTGATGACATCGAACGACAGCGCTTGCAGATAAGACAACGACGAATAGCCGGTACCGAAGTCGTCCAGCAGGATGCGCACCCCAAGATCCGTCACCGCGTCGAGCATGGTCCGGGCCTTGTCGATGTTTTCCATGTACACGGTTTCGGTAACTTCCAGAGCCAGTTGCTCTGCGGGCAGGCCGCTGGCGTCCAGAATGGCGCGGATGTCTCCGGGCAGGTTGCCGCGTTGCAGGTGGCGCGCCGAAATGTTGCACGACACGCGCAACCGGCCCAGACCCGCTTCCGTCCAGGACTGCGTCTGCGGGCAGGCCTGCGACAGCACGGCCATGTCGATGCTGGTGACAAGGCCCGTCTGTTCGGCCACGGGAATGAACTCGGCGGGCGAGACCAGGGCGCCGTCCGGCTTGCGCCAGCGGGCCAGCGCCTCGGCCCCCACGATGCGCCCGCTGCCCAGATCCACCACCGGCTGGTAGTAGGGCACGATGTGCCCCAGCGCGATGGCGGGCCGCAATTCGGCCTCCACCTCCAGGCGGTGCTGGGCCGCACGGGTAAGCTCCGGGGTATAGAAGCGGTAGGTGTTCTTGCCGGACGCCTTGGCTCGGTACATGGCAAGGTCTGCGCAGCGCACCAGATGGCCCCCGGTGTCTCCGTCGGCGGGAAAGGTGGCGATGCCGATGCTGACGCCAAGGTATACTTCGGAATGCGCCACGCGGAAGGGCATGGCAAATTCGGCGATGAGCCGTTTCGCCAGTTCGGAATGGGACTCGGCCCCGCCGGGCGCCGCCGTGACGATGATGAATTCGTCGCCGCCAAGGCGCGCCACCGTGTCGTCGGCCCCCAGCACCGCCGCCAGCCGTCTGCCTACCTCCATCAGCACCACGTCGCCGATGGCGTGGCCCAGGGAGTCGTTGACCAGCTTGAAGTCGTCCAGGTCCAGCAGCAGCACGCCCAACTGCTGCTGCCGGCTGCGGGCCTCGGCCAGCATTTCGTCCAGGGTTTCCAGCCCGCGCAGCCGGTTGGCGAGGCCGGTGAGCGAATCGGTGAAGGCCAGTTCCTGCAACCGCGCCTCGGCAAGCTTCATGTCCGTGATGTCGCGGATGAAGGCCACCGACTGGCGGGTATGGGGAATCATGGTCACGGTCATGGCCACGTGGTGCAGCCCCCCGGCGGCGTCGATCAGCCGGGTTTCGTACTCGCGCGGGGCGGCAACGCCGTTGCGCCGGTCGGCATGGTACCCCAGCATGCGGGGCAGATCGTGCTCGTGAAAGAAGCCGGTCCACGACGGGCGGTGGTCCAGGTCGGCCTGAACCATGCGGACCAGCCGCAGGAATTCCGGGTTGGCCAGCGCGATGGTGGTGTCTTCGTTGATGAGGATGGCGGGCGTGCCCGTGTTCAGGAACATGGCCCGGTACTGCTCTTCCGATTCTTCCAGCATCCGCCGGGTGTGTTCCAGGTCGCTGATGTCGATGAAGGTTTCGAGCAGATACTCCTTGCCCCCGCGCGATATGGGCACCACGGACTTCAGGATGTCCAGGTTGCCGGTGGCCGTCAGCAGGGTGCGCTTGGCATGATCCATGGGCTGGCCCAGATCGCACACCGGGCATGCGCCTTCTTCCGCCGGGCATACGAACTGGTGGCAGCGCCTGCCCGTCACTTCGGCGGCATCGCGCCCCAGCAGGGCGCAGGCGTGGCTGTTGATGCTGACGATGGCGCGGGTTTCACGGTCCACCAGCATGACGCCCACCTTGAGGGCGTCAAGCATTTCGGACAGAAATTGCTCGTTCTCTCGAATGGATTGGAACGCCCACGAGGTGACCAGGGCCAGCCTGTCCAGCTCGTCACCGCCCTGCGGCATGGTGGCCAGCTTGGAGGCGGGAACGTTGGCGGCAACCCGGGCGCTGAGCGTGGCAAGGCGTGACAGTACCCGGTTGTCAAGGAACAGCAGGCCCGCGATCAACGCCAGGATGCTGAGCGTCAACACCACAAGCAGGCCGCTGTGCACGATATTGCGGGCGGTTTCGCCCAGGGCGCGGGGGGCCTGGACGGTGACGGCCAAAGGGGGGCCGTCGTCAAGGTCGGGCAGCACCGTCCCGCTCCAGATGGTGTGACGGTCCACACCCACCACCGGAATTTCCGATGCGGGCTCGTCCCGCCTGGGGGCGTCTGCGGCGGTATCGGCAAGTTGCCGCAGGGCGTCGGGCAGGTTGTCGGGCAGGGCCGGAACAAGGGCGAGTTGCAGTTCCGTGTTCCGGGCCAACTCCTTCTGGTACGGATCGTCGACCAGACGGGCCATCCATATCCAACCCCGAGGGGGGCGGCTTTGCAGCGAATCGAGCACCGGGCGGCAGGCCGTCATCCAGATGGCATCGTCGATGCGGACCAGCCCGGACAGCCCGTCATGCTGCGCGGAGTGCGGCAACGTGGCGACGGTTCGGCGCATGAAGGCGAGCAGGGTGGGGTCGGCCCTTTCCACGCCGCCGCTGACAATGTCCGGCGCGTCGGAGTGGACTACCCGCCCGTCGCCGGAAATGAAGACGATGGCATCCAGGTGCTGGTCCCGAAAGACTTCGGGCGTGATGTTGCTTTCAATGTAGGCGGGATTGACGTCGACCATGAACTGGTAGGAATCATCCCACCAGGCCCAGTCCTTGAGCAGTGCATCCAGTCTGTGCACGTCGCTTTGCAGGGCGTTGACGGCACGGCGGGCGTTGGCTGCGGCAAGTTCGTGCTCGAAGGCGTCGAGCCTGCCAACCACCAGCGACCCGGTTGCCAGCACGCATATCAGCCCCAGCGCGCCGAGGATGGCCGTAAGACCGAAGGCCGCACCCCCACGCAGGCTGCGACGGGGGCCGAGGGTGGGCGGAGGAGTCTCCGGCATCACGGGGGTGGGCTGATGCTGTGCGCCAGTGTTCATCATGTGAGCCTATCTATGGGGACTGTATTCATTGGCAAACATGATGCAGCCGACGACCGGCGTCAAGCAAGAGGCGGAATCGGGCAGCAGGGCTATGCCTGCCGGGCCACCTGCGCGAAGAATTCCAGCAGCGGACCTTCCGCGCCCTGTTCCACCACGCACGGCCAGTTCAGCACCTGCGTGCCTACCCGTTCCGACACCGGGCAGGCCCCGGCGGCATAGCCCAGCGAGGCCATCCCCGCCCGCGCACCTACGACGGGGTCCATGAACCATGTCCACGCGGTATGTACCCGCGCATCCATCAGCGTTTTCAGCTGGTCCGCCCTGGGATGGGTGAACGCCAGCCGATGGGCCACGATGCGCAACGCCGGGTCGGCATAGGCGGCGGGCAGGTGCGCGGCCAGCGGCGTGCCGTACGCGGCGGCCAGGTAGCGTTGCAGCAGCGCCTCGCGTCGGGC
>NZ_VSMK01000157.1 GCF_011682075.1 Nitratidesulfovibrio liaohensis | reverse complement strand
GCACCGCAGCGTGCGCGGCGTGCTGAACCTGGGCGTTGCGGGCACCTTCGACGTGCTGCGCGCCCCGCTGGGCAGCGCCGTGCTGGCGTCCGCCGAAGTCTGGCCCGAATACGGCCTTGCGGGCGACGACGGCGTGGACCCGCAGGGCATCGCCTTTCCGCAGGCCGAAGGCCCGGCTGGCCCGGTGTGGGATCGCATCGACCTTGCGCCCGAGGTATTGCTCGAGCAGTGGCACCTTGCCATGCCCGTGGGGGCCCGCAGCGGCGTTGCGCTGACCGTGGCCGGAGTTTCCGGCACCCCGGCGCGGGCGCAGGCCATGTGCCGCCGCCACTCCCCGCTGATGGAGAACATGGAGGGCTTTTCCCTTGCCCTGGCCTGCCTGCGCCACAACCTGCCCTTTGCCGAGGTGCGCACCATGTCCAACATCGTGGGCTCGCGCGCGGCAGAGGACTGGGCGCTGGAAGGGGCGCTGGACGCCCTGGGCGCCCTGGCCCGCGAACTTTTTCTGACCGACTGACACAACCTTTTCCGACACACGGACGTTTCGGGCCGCGGCGGCAGCGCCGCACGGCACGCCCGGACGATACACGCAGGCCCATACACGCCGGTACTGGACACGCCCGGCCGCAAGCCCTACGGACATTCCCATGCTGAAGCTCAAAGCCTACCTGGCCACGGAACTGCCGCGCATCAACAAGACGCTCGACGCCGAGGTGGCCGTACTCCATCCGCTGGTGCGCCCCGTGGCCGAACACGTGCTGCGCGCGGGCGGCAAGCGGCTGCGCCCCCTGCTGACCCTGCTTACCGCACGGACCTTGCGAACGGGGGGCGCGGAAGGCGGCGGCCTGTTCCGCAAGGCCTCCGGCCCGGACCTGTACCCGCTGGCCTGTTCCGTGGAGCTGCTGCACTCGGCCACCCTGCTGCACGACGACATCCTGGACGGCGCCGACCTGCGGCGCGGCCTGCCCGCCGCGCACACGGTGTTCGGCCAGACGGAAACCGTGCTGGCCGGTGACGCACTGCTGGCCCTGGCCAACCGCATCGTTGCCCGCTACGGCGATGCACGGCTTACCGAAACCATTGCCGAGGCCATCGTGCAGACGGCCACCGGCGAAATCGTGGAAATCGCCCACCAACGCTCCACCGACCACGGGCACGACACCTACATCGACATCATCACCGGCAAGACCGCGTGGATGCTGCGCGCCTCGTGCGAGTTGGGCGCCCTGGCCGCGCAGGCCCCGGACGATGCCGTGCAGGCCGCCGCCGGGTTCGGCCTGAACCTCGGCATCGCCTTCCAGATCGTGGACGACGCCCTGGACTTCGCCGCCTCATCCAAGGACACCGGCAAGCCCGTGGGCGGCGACCTGCGCGAGGGCAAGCTGACGCCGCCGCTGATCTATTACCTTGAAACACTGACGCCGCAGGAACGCGATGCATTCGTGACGCGGTTCCGGCAAGGCACCTTCGATGATGCCGCGGTGGCCGAGGTGGCGGCAGACCTGCGGGCGCGCGGGTGCGACGCGAAAACGCGCCAACTGGCCGCAAGCTACCTGGACAAGGCATCGGCCTGCCTTGATGCATTGCCCGATACGCCGGAACGTCGTATCCTGCGGCAAAGCATCGACTACGTCCTCAATCGCGGCACGTAGCACCGCAGCGCGGTACCGCCGTGCGTTGCAGACGGAGATGCCGCCCGGAAGCGCGCCGGACGACGCCTGAAACCACGCGGCCCCGCAACGGCAGGCGGGCTCACCGCAGCGCCATGCACCACGCAATCCCCCACACCGGAGGGGCGCATGACTGTTCCGCAGGGTCGGCACATGGCCGACGAAGAAGCCATCAATCGCTGCCTGCAACTCACCTTTCCCCCGGTCATGGTGCAACTGGTGCAGGCACTGGTGGCGCCGTTTCCCGAATTCTCCACCATCGCCCGCATCCTGGCCATGGACCCCATGCTGGCCGCCGCCGTGCTGAACCTGGTAAACTCGCCCTACTACGGGCTGGGCGCCAAGGTTTCCGACCTGCAGCGCGCCGCCACGGTGCTGGGCACCCGCGAAATCCTCAAGCTGGCCCTGTCGCTTTCGTTCCAGAAACGGGTGAGCAGCGAGCTGAAACGCCCCCAGCAGGCCATGTACCAGGACTGGCGACTGGTGGTCTGGTCTTCCATCGCGGCGGAGCAGATCGCCCTGCGGGTGCAGCCCGATACGGCCCACCTGGCCTACCTGGCCTCGCTGCTGAAAGACCTTGCCCTGTTCATGCACCTGTGCTCCGCCGACGAAGACCCGGTGCTGCGCGGCAAGGCCTGCATCACCAGCCTGGAACGCGACCAGCTGTCGCTGGAAAACACCTGCTGGGGCGCCGACCACGCGGCCATGGCCCGCAACATCATCCACCGCTGGGGCCTGCCCGAGGCCATCGCCGAGGCCATCGCCAGCCACCACGACCTGGACGGCGTGGCCCACCACACGCCGCTGACCCAGGCGGTGATCCTGGGCACCCAGTGGGCCGACCTGCTGCACGGCCAGGCCACCCACCCCGCGCTGATCATCCAGTTCGAAATGCTGCTGCGCAGCCGCCTTTCCCTGGACGAGCAGGGGCTGGAAAACCTGCGCGAGGCATGCGCCCAGCGCTTCAAGTCCATGCTGGCGCAACTGGCCATTCAGGACCGCCCGGTGGGCACCCGGCTGTACGAACAGTCGCTGGAAACCCTGCAATCCTTCTATTTCCTGGGGGCAGAGCTGTCGCACGTGGCGGGCGGCCTGCCCTCGCTGGCGGCCACGCTGGGGCGGCAGCTGCGCTGGTACTGGAACGTGCAGCGCTGGGAAGTGGCCCTGCGCGTGCCCGGCAGCGAAGAGTACCTGCTGTTCAGCGGCGACGAGACAACCCCCGCTCCCCGGCAGTCCGGACCCGCCCCCTTCGCCCGACTGCCGTGGCAGGCCGGCCAGGAACGGGTGCCCCTGTCCGCCTCCGGCATCGACTGGGGTCAGTTGCGCCTGCCCAAGGACGCCCTGCCCCCGGCCCGCAAGTCGGCCCTGCTGGTGTACTGCCACTTCATGGCCATGGCGCTGGAAAACTACTATCGCCAGCAGGCCGTGCTGGAGGCCAAGGCCGACACCCTGGACGCCCTGCCTCTGGGCGTGGCCCGTCTGGACCGCGAAGGGCTGCTGGTGGAAGCCAACCGGCGCTTTCTGGACTACGTGGGCCGCAACGACCTGGCCCCCCGCACCCCGGTGCGCCCCCTGCTGTCCGAATCGCTGGGGCTGGACTTCGGCCCGGAGTGGCAGGCCTTCACCAGCGATGGCGGCCCCTCGTTCATCAGCCGCCTGTTCTGCCCCACCGACGCGGCGGGCAAGCGCATGGGCGCGCCCTGCGCCTACGTTTCGCTGCACCGCCGCCGCGACGCCTCGCACGATGACGTGCTGCTGCTGATCGAGGACGTGACGGAAATCTCCGACGTGGACGTGCAGAACCTGCGCCAGCGCGACTTTCTGGAACGGCTGCTCGATTCGATGCAGGAAATCGTGCTCACCGTGGACCGCACGGGGCATATCTCGTGGGCCTCGCGCCGCTGCGCCGGGTTGCGGGGCAAGAACCTGTTCGCCACGTCGCGCCCCTCGGCCACCTTTACCGACACCTGGGACGCGGCCTACCTGTCCGGCTCGTCACCGGCTGCCCCGGTGGAGGCGGTGCTGGAACTGGGCGACGGCAGCATGGGCCTGTTCGAGCTGGTCTTTTCCGCGCTGGACGCGCGCGAGCACGAGGGCCCGGCCTTTCTGGTGGTGGGGCGCGACCTGACCAGCATCCGCCGCCTGGAGGAAAAGGTGAAACAGCAGGCCATGTACGATGGCCTGACCGGGCTGTTCAACCATTCGCAGTTCCACATGATCCTGGAACGCGAAATGGAGCGCAGCCGCCGCACCAACCGCCAGTTGGGGCTGATCTTCTTCGATCTTGACCGATTCAAGGCCATCAACGACACCTATGGTCACCAGGCGGGCGATACCGTGCTGCGCCGCGTGGCGGCGGGCATCAGCGCGGTGGTGCGCAAGGGGATGGACTTTCCCTGCCGCTACGGCGGCGACGAATTTGCCGTGGTGGTCACCGAGGTCACCCCCGAAATCATGGAAGGCCTTGCCCGGCGCATCCGCGAAGGGGTGGTGACCAGTTGCAAGGGTGCCGTGGACCTGAGCATGGGTCTTGCCCTGCTGGCGCCCCCGGACACGGGCGAAAGTCTGGTCCAGCGGGCCGACAGGGCCAGCTATGCCGCCAAGAAGCTGGATGGGGTAAAGGTGCGCTGGGCCGAGTAGGGCGCACACATCACCAACGCCCCCGCGACCATTGCAGGCCGCATGCATAGACAACATCTATGTATGCGGCCTTGTATCATTCAAACAGCCTATTTCACGTAACCTTCCTGCGCTGTTAGCATCCGCTCACACATCATTTCATCCCGTCACCGCTAGGAGGGTGTATGCGCCGTCTTCGTGCCGTCCTGTCCCTGGTCATGATCCTGGCTCTGTGCCTTGCCGCCGCTTCCGCTGGCGCCGCGCCGCTGGATGCCTTTGCGCCCCAATCCGGCATTACTGGTTCCCTGGACATCGCCGGGGGCACCGCGCACATTCCGGTCATGAAGGAAGCCGCCAAACGCATCATGACCGTCAATCCGGCCCTGCGCATCTCGGTGGCGGGTGGCGGTTCCGGCGTGGGCGTGCAGCAGGTGGGCGAAGGGCTGGTGGCCATCGGCAACACCGGGCGCCCCCTCACCGAGGCGGAAGTGCAGAAGTACGGCCTGGTGTCCTTTCCCTTCGCCATCGACGGCGTGGCCGTAGTGGTCAGCCCGGCAAACCCGGTCACCGGCCTGACCGGCAAGCAGGTGGCCGACATCTTCGCGGGCACCGTCACCAACTGGAAGGACGTGGGCGGCAAGGACGCCCCCATCACCCTGTACACCCGCGAGGACGGCAGTGGCACCCGCGAGGTGTTCGTGGAAAAGGCCCTGAAGAAGGGTCCGCAAGCCGCCACGGCCAACGTGGTGAACTCCAACGGCGCCATGAAGACCGCCATCGCCCAGGATCCCAATTCCATCGGCTACGTGGGCATCGGCCACCTGGGCGATAGCATCAAGGGCCTGCATTTCGACGGCATGGTGCCCACGCAGGACAACGCGGCCAGCGGCGCCTACTCCGTCACCCGCAAGCTGTACATGAACACCAGGGGCGCGCCGCAGGGCCTGGCCAAGGCGTTCATCGACTACATCTTCAGCCCCGAAGGGCAGGAGATCACCAAGGCCAGCGGCTACATCCCTCTCGACCGCTAGGTTCCGTGAAGCAGAATCCCGCCGTGCAAGGCCCATCCCGCCCGTCCTGTCCGTCCTGTCCGTCCTGCCCGACCCGCCCGGCCCGCCCGGCCCGCCCGTCGGTTCCGGCAAGGCATGACGCGCGCGCTCCCCTGGCGTTGCGCTGTGCCGCCGCCATCACGGTGCTGGGCATTGCCGCCGTGTTCGGCTTCGTCACCGTGTATGCCCTGCCCGTGCTGCTGAGCGGGCAGGGCCTTGCGGTGCTGTCCTGGCGCTGGCTGCCCGCCGCCGGGCAGTTCGGCATCCTGCCCATGGTTTGCGGCTCGGTGCTGCTGGCCTGTTCGGCCCTGCTGCTGGGCTGGCCGCTGGCCCTTTGCCTGTGCGGCTGGATGCACGGGCTT
>NZ_VSMK01000156.1 GCF_011682075.1 Nitratidesulfovibrio liaohensis | reverse complement strand
CGGCACCAATTGGCCGGGCTGGCCGGGGACCGCCACGCCCGGGGTGGCCGGGGCTGTCTGCCCGGCGGGCACCACCGGCGCCGAACCTGGCGCCGTGCCGAAAAACTTGTCGTACACCCGTCGCGCCACGGGACCGGCGTCGGAACCGCCATGCCCGCCGTGCTCCACCATGACCACCACCACCAGCCGCTTGCCCGCCTTTTCGCCCCATGTGGCGATCCAGGCGTGGTCACGGTGCTCGTAGGCCAGGTTTTCGGTGCGCACGCGCTCTTCGCCCACCATCTTCAGCTTGGTGACCTGCGCGGTGCCGGTCTTGCCGCCCATGACGGCATCGGGGCGGCGCAGCACCTTGGCGGTGCCCCGGTCGTCGTTGACGGTCAGGCGCATGCCGTCGAGAATCATCTTGCGCCCGGAGGCGGTGAACGGCAGCGAGGAGCGCACCACCGGGTCCTCGTCGGCCAGCAGGCTGGGCTTCAGCAGCTTGCCCCCGTTCATCAGGGCTGACACGAAGGCCGCCACCTGCACCGGCGTGACCAGGGTGAAGCCCTGGCCGATGGAGACGTTCAACGTCTCGCCCCGGTGCCACGGCTCGCCGAAGCGGCGGCGCTTCCACTGCTTGGAGGGCACCAGGCCCGACTTTTCGTGCGGCAGGTCGATACCCGTGGGCGCGCCAAAGCCGCAGGACTTGGCAAAGGCCTCGATCTTGTCGATGCCGAAGCGGTCGCTCATCTGGTAGTAATACACGTCGCACGATTCGATGAGCGAGCGCATCATGTCCACGCGGCCATGGCCGCCCTTCTTCCAGCAGCGGAACACCTGCTTGCCCAGCGCCACCTCGCCCGTGCACCACACCGAGTCGGTGGGGTTCACGCCCTCGTTCAGCAGCATGCCCGCCATCATCAGCTTCCATACCGAGCCGGGCGGGTACACGCTCTGGATGACGCGGTTCTGCAAGGGGTGGCGGGGGTTGTCGCGCAGGGCCGTCCATTCCTTCAACGAAAGTCCGGCCGCAAAGGCGTTGTTGTCGAACGACGGCTTGGTGACCAGGGCCAGCAGCTTGCCGGTGTCGGGGTCCATGGCCACCACGCAGCCGGTTTCGTCTTCCAGCGCGTCCCAGGCCACCTGCTGCAACCCGAGGTCGATGGCGAGGTCGATGTTCTCGCCGCTCACCGGCTCCTGCACCAGTTTCTTGTTCAGCTGGCGGCCCAGCACGTCCACTTCCAGCTGGTGCAGGCCCTTCTGGCCGCGCAGGCGGCGTTCCAGCACCAGTTCCAGCCCCTGCTTGCCCACGAAGTCGCCAAGGTTCAGGTCCCTGTCGTCCTCCAGTTCCTTTTCGTTGGCTTCGGCCACGTACCCCAGAATATGGGCCATCAACTCGCCCTGCGGGTAGTTGCGCTTGGAACGGGTGACGATCTCCAGGCCCGGCCATTGCAGCACCCGGTTCTCGATGCGCGCCAGCAGGTCGAAGGGCATGTCGGAGATGAGCAGCAGATGCTCGAAGGGCTTCACCCGCTGGCGGTCCTGGTTGAACTTGGCGGTGAGCTGTTCGAGGGGGATGCCCGTCCACTCGCTGACCTGGGCCAGGGTGGAGGGAATGTCGCGGCAGTCTTCGCGCACCAGGGCCAGACCGAAGGCGGGCCGGTTTTCGGCCAGCAGGCGCCCGTCACGGTCGCGCAGCAGCCCGCGCGAAGCGTAGATGCGTTCCTGGCGCAACCGGTTTTCGCGGGCCAGGCGTGCGAATTCCTCGCCGCGGTGAATCTGCAGGTACCAGAAGCGCACCACGAACAGGAAAAACAGCCCCGCCACAAGGCACTGGAGCAGTATCAGACCCGCGCGGGGCGGCTGGAAGCCTTCAGGCTCAAACTGGATGCGCATCGCCCATGCATCTCCGGCGCACGAAATGGGTCAGCCACCAGGCCGGGGGAATGGCGCAGGCCTGCCACACGCTTTCCATGAACAGCCTGTCCTGGGGAATATCCAACTGCTGCAAGGAGGCCATCATCAGCGTGAACAGAAAGTGGCACGCGCCAAGACCAAGGCTGAGCAGCACCACGAAGGCCAGGTTTTCGGCCTCGAACAGCCAGCGCCCCACGTTGAAGAAGACCACTAGTGCGCCGTACCACAGGGCAGTGGAGCCGAAGGCCAGCGTGCCCGCCCCTTCCTGCACCAGCAACAGCACCAGCAGCAGCCAGAAGGTCTGGTAGTGGCGCCGCTCCTGCAAGGACACCAGCAGCCCGGCCACCAGCACGTCGATGCCCGGCAGCCCCTGCTGGAGCCACACGCCCGCAAAGATGAAGCAGGCCCACCAGGCAAGATTGCTGAAATTCATGAATGTTCCGGCATGACTGGGTGGTTGTGCCCCATCTGGCCCGGGCCAGGTGGCTTGGGTTGAACGAAGCCTGCGGAACGGGGCTGGCTGGCCAGGGCCGGACCGAAATGCCCGCGCGACGGGGGACGTTCGCGTGTGATCGGCCCGCGCTGCGCGACGCGGGCCGGACGGTTATTGCCTATTGCCGGGGAGCCGTCCCGGCTGCTGTGCGGACGGCTGCGGAGCAGGAGCCTGCGACGCCGGCGGCGTGGATTGCGGACGCAATGCGCGCGTGCCCTGCTGACCGGACTGGACAGGTGACACGGGCTGCACGTGCGCCCCACCGTGCCCCGAGGTGGCATTGCCACGGCCGGTGCCCGGCCCCACGCCCTGAGTGGCGTTGACCGTGGGCAGGGGCAGGGTGCGCGCGCCGGGCTGCACGGGGGGCCGTTCCAGCAGCAGCACCTCTTCCAGGGCCTCCAGGTCGGCCAGAGGGCTGGCGTACACGGTCTGGAACAATGAAAGGTCGGACTGGGACACGCTTTCCACGCGGGCCACCGGCACCCCCTTGGGGAAGGCCCCTTCAAGGCCGGACGTCAGCACCAGTTCGCCCACCTCTATGCGGGCGTTCTGGGGCACATACTTCATTTCCAGCAGGCCACGCGGACCGGTGCCCACCAGGATGCCGGAAGTGCGGTTGACCGCGCTGAGCACCGCCATGCGGCTGCCCGGGTCGGTCAGCAGCAGCACGGTGGCGGTATATGGACCCGCGCGATACACGCGGCCCACCACGCCCTCGTGGGTGACCACGGGCGTGCCCGGCCCCGCGCCGGAATAGTACCCTCGGCTGATGATGGCCGATTCCAGCGCGGCCTGGGGGCCAAGCCTGTTGGCCACCACGCGCGCGCCAAGGGGCCGCCATCCTTCGGGGGGTTCCAGTTCCAGCAACGCGCGCAGGCGGGCCAGCTCGGCCCGCTCTTCGGAGGCAACCTGCACCTGTTGCGAAAGAGTGCGCACCTGCTCGCGCAGCGCCTCGTTTTCCTCGCGTACCCCGACCAGGTCGAGGTAATTGTTCCACGACGAAACGACCTGATCCCTCGCCCACACACCCGGTTTCAGGATGGCGCCCACGAATTCCAGACCGGCGTGTTCCGCCAGCCTGTCGAGCACGCCGGTTCTCTGGTTCCAGGTATACAGGCCAAGGTACAGGAACAGCGCCAGTACCAGAAGCAGGATGATGCGCTTGAGCGAGGCGTTAATCTATGCACACCTCCTTCAGGATGTGCAGATTGTCCAGCGCCTTGCCGGTGCCGATGACCACGGTGGAGAGCGGATCGTCCACCACGGTGATGGGCAGCGAGGTTTCTTCGCGCAGCAGCTGGTCGAGCCCCTTCAGAAGGCCGCCGCCGCCCGTGAGCACGATGCCCCGGTCCACGATGTCGGCCGCCAGTTCCGGCGGGGTCTGTTCCAGCGCGATGCGCACCGCCTGGACAATGCTTTCGACCTGCTCGGAAATGGCCTTGCGCACCTCTTCGGAGGTGATGATGATGTTCTGCGGAATGCCGGTGACGAGGTCGCGGCCCTTCACCTCGAGCTGCTGCTCGGGGTCCATGGGGTAGGCGGAGGCGATCTTGATTTTGATCTCTTCGGCCGACGATTCGCCGATGAGCATGTTGTACTTGCGCTTGACGTGGGTCATGATCGCCTCGTCCATCTTGTCACCGCCCACGCGCACCGAGCGCGAATAGACGATGCCGGACAGCGAGATGACCGCAACTTCGGTGGTGCCGCCGCCGATGTCCACGACCATGTTCGAGGTGGGTTCCTGGATGGGCAGGTTGGCGCCGATGGCCGCGGCCATGGGTTCCTCGATCAGGTACACCTCGCGCGCGCCCGCGCTCTGGGCAGATTCCTTCACCGCGCGCTTTTCCACCTGGGTGATGCCGGTGGGCACGCAGATCATGATGCGCGGCCGCACCAGGCGGCGGGAATTGTGCACCTTGGAGATGAAGTGGCGCAACATGGCCTCGGTAATCTCGAAGTCGGCGATGACGCCGTCCTTCATGGGCCGGATGGCCTGGATGTTTCCGGGGGTGCGGCCCAGCATGCGCTTGGCGTCGTGGCCCACGGCCAGCACCACGTTGTTGCCGCGCGTATCCTTTTTTACCGCCACCACCGAAGGCTCGCGCAGCACGATGCCCTGGCCCTTGACGTAGACGCAGGTATTGGCCGTACCCAGGTCTATGGCCAGGTCGTTGGAAAACATTCCAAGGACGAAATCCAGTATCTTTGCCATTTTATCTTACTTGCCTCTCTGAGGGGGAATGCGTATCAACGTTGAAAACAGGGCATTCTTCCAAAAGGACAGCCATTGTCAATGGAAAACACCACGACCCGGCTGCACCTGCTGGCGACGTATTTGCGGTTGCGCTTCGGCGCGCGCGTCCAGAAGGTGCCGCTCGACGCCGGCTTCTCCTGCCCCAACCGCGACGGAACGCTGTCGCGCGGGGGCTGCGTGTTCTGCAACCCGCGCGGGTCAGGGTCCGGGCTTGGCGAAGATGGACTGACGCTGGAAGAACAGTGGACGGTCTGGACGGGACGTTACGCCCGCACGCGCAACGCCGGACTGTTCATAGCCTATTTACAATCGTTTTCCAACACATATGGGCCCATTGATAAATTACGCCATGTTCTCGGCGTGTTGCCTGTTCTGCCAGGCATCGTGGGAGCGGCAGTGGGAACCCGTCCTGATTGTGTGGACAATGAACGGCTGGATCTTGTGGCGGCTCTCCCCCTTCCGGAAGTCTGGCTGGAGCTGGGGTTGCAGTCCGCCCACGACGCCACGCTGGTCCGCATCAACCGGGGGCATGACGCCGCCGCGTCCGAACGAGCCGTGCGGGACGCCGCAGCACGGGGACTGCGCGTATGCGCGCACCTTATCGCCGGGTTGCCCGGAGAGAGCGACGGCGACTTTCTGGCCAGCGTGGACTGGGTGAACCGGCTGCCGGTGCACGGCGTGAAGTTTCACGGCCTGTACGTGTGCGAGCACACCGCGCTGGCCCGGCAATGGCGGGCCGGGGAATACACCCCGCTGGAGCGCGAGACATACGCGGACCTCATCGCCCGCGCCCTGCCCCGACTGCGACCGGAAATCGTCATCCAGCGCCTGACCGGCGACCCGGCGGGGGATGAATTGCTGGCCCCGGACTGGGCCAGTGACAAGCGGACCACCACCGCGCGCATCCACGAACTGCTGGCCCAGCGGGGCACATGGCAGGGCAAGGAGGTGGCGGAAGCCGCCCCGAACGAACCGAACGCACTGGCCGCACTGGGCGCACCGGGTGCACACCCTGCCCCGCCCGCCGTGGCGGCACCTCCTGCGTGGTTCGCCGTGCCGCCCCACCGCCTGCCG
>NZ_VSMK01000155.1 GCF_011682075.1 Nitratidesulfovibrio liaohensis | reverse complement strand
GGGCGGCGCGCGCCGTGCGCGCGCCCGGGGCCGCGCCTGCCGCCAATGGCAGACCCGGTCCCGGCCCTATGGAACGAAGGGCCTACCGGGACAGGGGGGCGGTGTCAAGAAGCGGCGAGACTGGCCGAATTGGCGAACGGTCGGGGTTGCCGGACTGGCCGAATTGGCCGTATTGGCGAATGGCCGGGTCTGGGCACGCCACGGGGCGAGTGGGGCACGGGCCGGGACAAGGGGACCGAACCCCGCGGCTGGCCGCCCCCGCCATGCAGCATCGTGCGCAGGCACCGCCGGGGCCTGCAACATTACAATGGACGGCCACGCCGCCGCGTGCTAGTGCGCATCCCTGCCCATGCATCATCCGCCCAGGCCCTGCAAAAAGGCCAGAGAACCCCTCCGGTTTCCCGCCCCCGCTTGCTTTTTTCCTGAAAACCCGTTTTGATGCACCCCACGGTGAAAGGTGCGGCCCACGCCGCGCCGTGCATCCGGCATCCGCACGCATTCTCGCACAAGGACGTTTTTCTGGACAGCATGCCCCTTGCCCACGTGTTCGGTCCGGTGGCCTCAGGCCGCCTTGGTCGTTCGCTCGGCCTCGACCTGCTTGGCGGGCGGGTGTGTTCCATGGACTGTCTGTACTGCGAGGTGGGCGCGACCGATGTGCACACCTGCGAGCGGGCGCCTTACGTCCCGGCCCCCGTGCTGCTGGACGAACTGGCCCGCTGGCGCGACGCCGAGGCGGCGAAGCATGGCGCCACGCCGGATTGCCGGACGCCTTCCGCGTCACCGGCTCCTGTCCGGCTTGACCATGTGACGCTGGGCGGCTCGGGCGAACCCTGCCTGAACAGCGACCTTGCCCGCATCATCGCGGGCTGCCGGGACATCCTGCCCGGTGTGCCCGTGGCGGTGCTGACCAACTCCACCCTGCTCCACCGGGACGACGTGCGCGCCGACCTAGCCGGGGCGGACGTGGTGCTGCCCTCGCTGGATTCGCTGGTCGAATCGGAATTCCGCGTGCTGAACCGCCCGTGCAAGGGCGTGACCGCGCGCGGCGTGGCCGACGGCCTGCTGGGCTTCGCGCGCGGGTTCGGCGGGCGGATCTGGCTGGAGGTGCTGCTTGCGCGCGGCATCAACGACACGGCGGAAAACCTCGCCCTGTTGCGTGACTACGTGCGCCAACTGGCCCCCCACCGGGTGGACGTGACCACCTTGTCGCGACCGGGCGCAAGCCCGCGCGCCCTGCCCGTGGGCAGGGACGTGCTGGCCCGCTGGAGCGACGAACTGAACACGGCAGCCGGATGCCCGCCAACGGCACCGGCTGGCCACGGCCCCACGGCGGCGGTACCGGATGACGGTTGCTGCCGTGCGGCGAATGCGACGAACGCGGAAGCCCCCGTCCCCCCCGTCCCCCTGATCATGGGCACGGAGGCTCTGCAAGAGGCGGTACTGCGCTCCATAACGCGCAGGCCGCAGACCGCACCGCAACTGGCGAAGGCCCTGGGGGCCCCGCTGGACGCCGTGCGGACGGCGCTGGACGGGCTGACGGCGCGGGGCGCATGCGCACCCGTGGCCGAAACGGCCCTGCCACGCGATACGGATGGCGAAATTTTCCACGCCGGGCGTTTACCCCGCAACGGGTAGCGCCGGGCGGCCGCTGTCGCGGCGACGCAACGGCCCGCCCCTGTCTGGGGCCCCCGCCCGGGATACCCCCGGCCGGGGGTGTCGCAAGACGGGCCACCGCAGGGAATGCCGCAGAACGGCATTCCGCCGCACCGGAAGTGCACGGGCAGCACAACGCCCGACCCGGAAAAGCGGGACGTACCGATGCGCACCGATGCGCGCCCGGTTCCGACCAGTCCCGCCCAACTCCGGGAAGAGACGCGCACCCCGCGTCCGCACCGCCCGGATGCGCTGCGCACCCCGTGCGGAATCCCACCGGGAATCCGACCGGACGCGCCGCAGGCACGGCACGCGTTACAAATTTTTGAAATTTTACACTTTTTTCCGCAGAGGACTACATGACAACGAAAAAGAGCAAGCTGAGAATGTTCATCAGCGTGCTGCCCGGCGAGCAGGTGGAAGTCGCCCTTGCCGAGGAAGGCGCGAAAGAGAACCAGGTCAAGGAATACTACGTGGAGATGGTCCACCAGGCCAAGACCAAGGGCAATATCTACCGCGGCATCATCAACAACGTCGACACCAACCTCCAGGCTGCCTTCGTCAACTACGGGGCCGACAAGAACGGCTTTCTCCAGATCGACGAGGTGCACCCCGAATATTACAACACCCCGCACGACGCCACCAAGGGCAAGAAGTACCCGCTGATGCAGAAGGTGCTGAAGGCCGGGCAGGAGGTGCTGGTGCAGGTGGTGAAGGAACCCACCGGCAGCAAGGGCGCGTTCCTGACCACCTACCTGTCCATGCCGGGCCGATTCCTGGTGCTTACTCCGGGGCGCGAGCAGATCGGCGTCTCCCGCAAGGTCGAGGATGACGAGGAACGTGGCCGCCTGCGCGAGATGCTGGAAGGGCTGAACCCCGGCCCCGGCCTTGGCGTCATCGTGCGCACCGTCAGCGCGGGCACCAGCAAGACCACCCTGCAGCGCGACCTGCAATTCCTGAAGCGCCTGTGGAAGGACATCCGCAAGAAAGGCACCGAGGAATCCGCCCCCTGCCTGATCTACAAGGAACCGGACCTGGCCTCTCGCGCGGTGCGCGACTACCTCAGCGACGACGTGGCCGAGGTATGGGTGGACGACGAACACACCGCCACGCTCATCGAGGAGTATTCCTCGCTGCTGTTCCCGCGCAAGGGAAGCCTGGTCAAGGTCTACAAGGACCAGACCCGCACCCTGTGGGAACGTTTCGGCATCCAGCGCCAACTGGAGCAGATATACTCGCGCGAGGTCACCCTGCCCTCCGGCGGGCGGCTGGTGTTCGACCAGACCGAGGCGCTGATGGCCATCGACATCAACTCGGGCAAGATCTCGGGCAAGACCAATTTCGAATCCATGGCCCTGCGCACCAACATGGAAGCCGCAGAAACCATCGCCCAGCAGCTGAAGCTGCGCGACATCGGCGGCCAGGTTGTCATCGACTTCATCGAAATGCGCGACCGCAACCACTGGCGCGAAGTGGAAAAGATCCTGCGCAACGCCATGAAGAACGACCGCGCCCGCCACGACGTGGGCAAGATGAGCCGCTTCGGCCTCTTGCAGGTGGTGCGCCAGCGCACCGGCTCGTCCGCGCTGTCCATCACCATGGAAGCCTGCCCCTGCTGCAAGGGCTCCGGCCTGCGCCGCAACATGGAATGGCAGTCGTTGCAGGCCCTGCGCGAAATCCACCGCCAGCTGCGGGCACTGCCGCACGGCACGCCCACCTTTCTCTTCGAGACCGGGGCCGAGGTTGCCATGCACCTGTTGAACCACAAGCGTGAACGCCTGCTCGACCTGGAACGCCAGTTCGGCGTGCATCTCGACATCAGGCCCGCCCGGTAACGCCATGCGCGTCCTGCTGCACGCCTGCTGCGGGCCGTGCTCCATCGCCACGGTGCGGATGCTGCGCGACGAGGGACACGAGGTCACGGCCCTGTTCCTGAATCCCAACATCCACCCCGTGCAGGAATACCTGCGCCGCCGCGAGGCCATGCAAGAAGTCTCGCGGCGGCTCGACCTGCCCGTCATCTGGCGCGACGCCGAGTACGACCCCGCGGCCTGGATGCGCCAGATGGCCTGGCGCGAACAACCCGGCGTGCGCTGCCGGGTGTGCTACGCCACCCGCCTTGAACGCACCCACGCCATCGCCGCGCGCGGCGGGTATGACGCCTTCACCACCAGCCTGCTCTACTCGCGCCGCCAGCGCCACGACATGATCGCCGAGGTGGGACACGGCATAGCCGCCGCCAGTTCGGACGGCTCCGTGCCCTTTCTGTACCGCGACTTCCGCACCGGCTGGCAGGAAGGCATCGACACGTCCAGGGAATGGGGCATCCACCGCCAGAACTACTGCGGCTGTCTGTACAGCGAGGCCGAACGCTTCGCCCGCGACTTCGCCAAGGTTACGGGCGTGAAGGAAGTGCGGGGCTCCGCCCCGCACCCCGCAAGGGGGCCGCGCCCCCTTGATCCCGTTTCGGGGGACGATTCACCCAAATAAAAAGTTTTTGGGGGGGAGCGGTAGCCGTTAGGTAGGCGCTTGCGCGAACCTAACGGATAGCGACAGCCACGCTGGAGTCCGGGGAGGGAGCCCCTTGCCTCAGACGTCAGGCGAGCTTGCGAGCCTTACGGCTGAGGACCGCAAAACGCAAAGTATCCCCTCCCCGGCTCTCTTCCCGAACGGAGTCGGCCACACCACCATGCTGCTGTACATCCACGTGCCCTTCTGCCGCCGCAAGTGCCGGTACTGCGCCTTCCACTCGCTGGAGATGGGGGCAGCAACGGCCGTGCGCGACTACGTGGAAACGCTGCTGCGCGAGTTGGCCCTGTGGGGCGACCGCATGGGCGGCACGCCGGTGACCTCGATATTCTTCGGCGGGGGCACGCCCAGCCTGCTGCCCGCGCGGACCATCGGCACCATTCTGGACCGGGTGGCCAAGGCCTTTTCGGTGCAGCCGGGTGCGGAAATCAGCATGGAGGCCAACCCGGAATCGCTGACCCGCCCGTCGGAACTGCGCACCCTGCTGAAGGTGGGGGTGAACCGGCTGTCCATGGGCGTGCAGTGCCTGGACGACGCCATGCTGCACACCCTGGGCAGGCCGCACCGCGCGCGGGAGGCGCTGGACGCGTTCCGTGCCGTGCGCGCGGCGGGCTTCCAGAACGTGGGCATGGACCTGATCTGGGGCCTGCCCGGCCAGACCCTGCGCCAGTGGATGCAGCAGCTGAAAGAGGTGGTGCGGCTGCGGCCCGACCACCTTTCCTGTTACGGGCTGACCCTGGAGCCGGGCACGCCGCTGGAGGACGACTGCGCCACCGGCAGGCTGGAACTGCCCCCGGAGCGCGCCCAGGCCGCCATGTTCATGGACGGGGCGGAACTGCTGGAAACCGAAGGCTACATCCACTACGAAATTTCCAATTTCGCCCGCATGGGCTTCCAGTGCCGCCACAACCTGGGCTATTGGGAAGGCGAAGACTACCTTGGCCTTGGCCCGTCGGCGGCGTCCACGCTGGGCGGCCTGCGCTGGAACAACCCGGAGGACCACGCCACGTGGATCCGCCAGGTGGACGAGGGCCGCGTGGGCACCGAGGCCGAACGGCTGACCCCGCAGACGCGGGTGCTGGAACTGATCATGCTGCGGCTGCGCACGGCGCGGGGGCTGCGGGTAAAGGCCTACCGCGAGCTGACCGGGCGCGACTTTCTGCGCGACCACAAGCGGCTGGTGCACCTGCTGCACCGCGAAGGGCTGCTGCGCATCCGCGACGGCTACCTGCGGCTGACCCGCAGCGGCATGCTGGTTTCCAATTCCATCCTTGAACGGCTGTTCGAGGATACGGAGGCGCTGATGGCCCTGCCCGTGGACACTCCCGCCGCCCCCCTGCCCGATGCCGGAAAGGTCGCCGTGCCCAATGCGGGACAGACCACAGAGGACGTTGCCGGGCAGGCCGCAATCCCCACTGTGGAGCGGGACGGCTCCACGGGTACGGACGCCGCTGCCGCCCCGCCGTCACCGCCCCCTGCTCCCCCCGCCGGGCGCAGCCATGGTTGACGCTGTCGCGCCACCGCCGCCCGAGGGTTTGCCCCCTC
>NZ_VSMK01000164.1 GCF_011682075.1 Nitratidesulfovibrio liaohensis | reverse complement strand
CGCGCGACGGCGACGCGGCCCGCGCGGCGTGGTCCGGCTGGACTACTGACAGGTTCGAGGTGCTCCGGGCGGTGCGTCCGCGCGTGGACCTGCTGCGCAGTGACGAACTGGCCCTGGGGCCGCAGGCGGCAGACATCTACGCGCGCGAGGCCGCCCAGGCCAACGCCCTGGAAGAGATGAAGCGTTCGCGCGACATGTTCCGGCGCGGCATGGACAAGGGCGATGTGCCCGACCCGGCGTTGCCGCCAAGTCCCGTGGAATATCTGCCGTAGAGCGACGGGGCTGTTGACGGGGCGGTGACCCGTGCGGCGATCGGGCCCGGCCTTGGCTGGGGCCGAAACAGGTACTGCACGGGTGAGCGTGCCAGCATAGAAAACCACCCCGCAAGGGGTGGTTTTCACATTTCAAATACCGATGATGAAGCCAGCGCAAAGGGTATCCACTTGCGTACGAGGGGCGTGTTGCCGTAGGCTGGCTGATGAACCTCGGCACCACGTCCGCATCCCGGCCGGGATGTTCGACAGCGGCGTGGGCCGGCAAGCCGTCACGAGTGCCCCATGAGCCAGTCCCCTCTCCCTCCAGTCTTCGACATCGATGGCGTGCTGCACCGCCTGCAGGGTGACCGCGAATTCCTCACGCTGCTGCTCGACACCTTTCTGCCCGATTTTGACGACCGGCTGACCATGATGCAGGCTGCCCTGGGTGAAGGGCGGCTGGGCGACCTTGCGCGCCTTGCCCACAGCCTGAAAGGGGCCTCCGCCACCATCGGCGCGTCGCGCCTGCATCATCGGGCCGCCGCCCTGGACCAGGCCTGCCGCGACGAAAACATGGCTGACGCCCGTCTGGAATGGCTGGGCCTGCTGGAAGATGCGGAAGTCACGCGCGAGCAGATCGGGGCGTGGCTGACGGCCAACAGAGCTTGACCGGACGGCGGGCGCAGGCAGGAGCAGACGGGATACTGCGGAAGCCGGGTCGCTTCATGACGCGTCGCCGTCTTCGAAGCATCCTTCCGGGCAGAAGGCCATCAGTTCGGTAAGCACCCCGTCCGGGGCCATGTCGCTGACCAGAAATGGCCGTTCGTCCCCTTCGCGCCAGCCGACGATGTCGGGGGCCAGTTCCATGCATGCTCCGCACCCGCTGCAATCGCCGGGCGATAGCAGCACTTCCCTGAAGCCGCGGGGCGCTGTGGCCGTTTCCTGTTGCGCGTGCCTTGCCACAGCCGAATCGTGACGGTTCCCCATGGATCCTCCCGGGCGCGTCCACGCGCCCATCCTGCATGTAAGGCCGGTACAGGCCGCATGCCTGGTACTTGTCAGTTATGGCCGCTGCCGGGGCAAGGCAAGGGCACGCGGGCTACCATACTGCCAGCTGTGCCTGCCACTGCGGCAGAACAATACGGGGCACGACGTCTGTCGTGCCCCGTCGCGTTGCTGTCCTTGTCCGCGCGCTACGGTCCCTATCCGTAAGACTCGCACTGCGCGCTCGCCCAACGGCTGAGACTCTCCTTCATGGCGGGCTTGTTTTCCTTGCCAACGAATGAAAATCCTAATCTGGAAACGGCTCCTAGGGGATGAGATCCTCGTACACCTTGCCCACCAGCTTTTCGGAGGGGGTCAGAGTGCGGGCGCCGGGTTCCCAGCGGGCGGGGCAGGCTTCCGCCGGGTGGTCGCGCAGGTGCTTGTTGGCCTGCATCTTGCGCACCAGTTCCGCGGCGTTGCGGCCCACGTTGTAGAAATTCACCTCGGACCCCACCAGCGTGCCTTCCGGGTTGATGATGAAGGTGCCGCGCAGGGCAATTCCCGCGCCTTCATCGTACACGCCGAAGTAGCGGGCCACCGCGCCGGTGGGGTCGGCGGCCATCTGGTAGCGCACGTTTTCCAGCAGGCGCTCGGAATTGCGCCAGGCAAGGTGGGCGAACTTGGTGTCGGTGGATACAGAGATCACCTCCACTCCCATGTCCTTCAGCGCCGCATGGCGCTCCGCAAGGTCCGCCAATTCGGTGGGGCACACGAAGGTGAAGTCGGCGGGGTAGAACACCAGCACGGTCCACTTGCGGTCCTGTTGCAGCTTTTCGAGCGAAATCTGGCCGAAGGAACCTTCGGTGGGATCGTAAGTTTCAAGGGTGAAGGGCTTGACCGGACGGCCAACGGTGGCAAGGGCAGGGTATTCTTGGGTGGGGCAGCTCATGTTCGATGGCTCCTTTGAAAGATTTGTCAGTAATGATTTCTGGTATCATTTATGGCATCGTCGGGCCGAACCGTCAAGGGGGTGATGAAGAAAAGTGATATCGCGCTCGTGGCCGGGATATGTGCGGCATGCAGCGCGCCTTCACCGGGCGCCCTCGTTTTCTGCACGCCGACAGGGACCGTGCCGTGCACCCCCGGATGGGGCAGATGAGCGGCTGTTGGGCGGCAGTTGTTGGCTGAAGGCATCAGGGAAAGGGGGACGTCGCCACTGGCGGTGACAGGCTATCCAAACACGAACGCCGCACGGATGCGGAATCCATGCGGCGTAAGGCGTCTGCGGAAGGCAGGCGGGTACGGGACCGACCGTCAGTCGATCCACTTGCCCTTGTCGTAGCGGATGATCTCGGTGACGCGGCGGGCCTTGACCACGGAGAAGTTGCCGGTGAGGGCGGCTTCCTTGGTGGCGGCACGGCTTTCAAATTCCTGCTCGTGATACACGATGAGGCCGACGTACTTGGCGCCGGGGCCTTGCGCGTCATGCACATCAGTGGAGAGCGAGTCGGGGTCCACGGCCATGTAGCGGGCCACGAATTCGTTGCCGTTCTGCACCACGTCCTTGCGGGTCTGGCAAGGGCGCAGGCTTTCGTTCATGTGGCGCAGCTTGGCCCGGGCCAGGGTATCGAGCTTGTCGTGCACGTCCTCGATGGTCTCACCCACGGGTTTCTTGGCGGGGGCCACCTTGGCGACCTGCGTGGTTTTGGCGGCGGGCTTCTGGGCGGACTGGGTGGCCTTGGCGGTCTTGTCCGTGGTCTTTGCAGCGGCCTTCTTGGTCTGCTGGGTCTGCGGCGCCGTAGCGGTATCCGCCGCGACTGCCGGAGAAACGCAAACAGCCCCGGGCAGGGCCAGGGCCAGGGCCAGGGTAACGGGCAGCGTCAGGGCCTTTGCGGCCATTGCGATGCGGCCTTGCTTCATCGACTTCGTCTCCGTTTGCGGAAAGGCCCGGCGGGTTTCCCCACCGGGCCTTCATGGTCCGTTGTGCTACTTGATGAAGGAGAGTTCGACCCGGCGGTTCAGCTTGCGGGTCTCTTCGGTGCTGTTGTCGTACTTGGGCTTGGACTCGCCGTAGCCCTTGGTGATCAGGCGCGAGGATTCAACGCCCTGCTTGACCAGGAAGTCCTTGACCGACTTGGCGCGGGCTTCGGACAGCTTCTGGTTGTATTCGTCGGTGCCAAGGCTGCAGGTGTGACCGGCAACTTCAACCGAACCCTTCTTGGACTTCAGGATGGCGGCGGTTTCCATCAGGATGCTGGTGGCGGTGGCGTCCAGCTTGGCCGAGTTCAGGGCGAACTGGATGCTGCGCAGCACGATCACTTCGTCCATGGGGGCGACGGCGGCAGCGGCGGGGGCGGCCTTTTCTTCGTAGAAGACGTCGCGCACGAACTTGTCGAGGGCGGCTTCGTTGGCCAGCAGTTCGGGGCCCTTGGCGGTGACGGAGCAGCCGTTCAGCTTGGCGATGGCGTCAAGGGTGGCCTGGCCGGCGGGCTTGTCGGCCATGGAAATGACGTGCAGGCACAGGCCGGGGTTGGTAGAGAGCAGCAACTGGGCTTCGGCCACCGGGTCGGAACCCAGGTTGGATTCACCGTCGCTGATCATGATCATGGCGGCCTTGCGCTTCATGGCCTTGGCGTAGGTCGCCTTCTGCAGGCCGGTGCCCATGGGGGTCATGCGGGCGAAGGTGTCTTCGTTTTCGTTCAGCTTCTTGATGGCCTTTTCATAGGACGCCTTGTCCCACGCGGCCACGGGCTGGATTTCGGTCGAAGGGGCGAAGGTGTGCAGGCCGCCTTCGTAACCCAGGGCAGGGATCTTGGCGTTGATGGCCGACAGCAGCTTCTTGGTCATTTCCATCTTGTTCTTGCCGGTCTTCTCGTGGGACATCATCATGGACCCGGAATAGTCCACGAAGAAGTCGAAGCTGGCGATCTTGGGCACAAGGGTGGATTGACCGGCGGCGAAGGCCGGAGCAGCGCAGACAAGCATCAGCGCCGCGACCAGAGTCAGAAGTTTCGAGATTTTCATGGGAGCCTCCAAAAAATAGCTGATGTTGACGCAGGAAAAAAACTCCAGCCCGGAATTATCTTCATATTGTGCAAGTTACCGTCAAAATATGGTCATGACAAGACCATTCTGCGCTTTAGGCACAATCTTTCCGATTTTTTACGGGCCGCATGCCGTTACACAGGCTCTTGCGGAGCCTCCATGGCAGCTTCCAGCGCTTCATCCAGCGTCGGGTGGGCGAAAATGACGTTACCCGCGTCATGCGCGGTCCAGCCAACTGCCGTGCCGCTCCCTCCTGCAAGCACGGCAGCCAGCGTCACCAGGTGCGAAACGCCGTGGCCCACGGCGGTCACGCCCCGGATACGCCCGTCAACCCAGACTATCTTGATGAAACCTTGCGTCATTCCATACGCCTGCGCAATGGGATTGGCAATGAGCATAGAGCGCGAAACACGGGGGGAAAAACCCGCATTCTTCAACTCTTCCGCAGTAGGGCCAACCCGCATTGCCTCCATATGACCATAGATGCACGCGGGCATCACACCCGCATCGTACGGCGTTGCAGTGTCGCCGCAGGCGTGGCGCACGGCGTAGCGGGCCTGGTGGTCCGCTGCGTGGGCCAGCAGGGTGCGGCCATTCACGTCGCCAATGGCGTATACGTGCGGCGCCGCACGCAGGCTCTCGTCGGTCTGCACCCAGCCGGGGCCGCGCAGGGTTGCGCCCAGCGCCTCCAGCCCGATTCCGGCGGAAGCCGGGCGGCGTCCCACGGCCAGCAGGGCCTTGCTGGCGGTCAGTTCCTCGCCGTCTTCGAAGCGCAGCACGGCGTGGCCGTCAACGGTCGCCAGCGAGGCCACCTTGCGACCGGTGTGGATGGTCCATCCCTCGCGCGCATAGACCTTGCGCAGGGTGTCGCCCACTTCCGCGTCCTCGGTGGGGGCCAGGCGGCCCATGCCTTCCACGATGGTGATGCGCGAGCCAAGGCGAGAGAAGAAGTCGGCCATTTCCAGGCCTATGGCGCCGCCGCCCACCACGATCAGGCTTTCGGGGGCTTCGGTCACATCGAGCAGCGCGGTGGAGTCGAGCACCGCCGCACCGTCGGCGGCAAGGCCGGGAAAGCTGGCCGGGGTGGAGCCGGTGGCCACGATCAGGGTACCCCAGCCGAGCCGGGTTTCCTGCGTGGTGCCGTCGGCCTGCGCGGCGATGACGGCCAGTTCGCCGTCCGCACCGGTTTGCGGCGCGGCGACCACCCGGCCCTCGCCCGCGTACACGGCGATGCCCGCCGCCTTCAGGCGCTTTTCCAGCGCCTGACGGGTGCCCTTGACGTACCTGTCCTTGCGCTGTTGCAGGGCGGGCAGGTCGAAGGCGATGTGCCCTTCGGCGCCCTTCAGCTTCTTTTGCGCTTCCAGCAGCGGCTGGGCGGCGGTGGCCCCCAGCAGCAGCTTGGTGGGGATGCACCCCCGGTTCAGGCAGGTGCCGCCCAGGCCGTCGCGGTCCACAAGGGCCACGGAAAGCCCGCGCGCCGCAGCATCGAAGGCGGCCCGGCTTCCGCCGGGCCCTCCTCCGAGTATGATCATGTCGTAGCGGGTGCTAGGCGTCATCCGTCAGCACCATGTTGCGGGCCGCAGCCGTCTCGTCCAGCC
The DNA here is from genome assembly GCF_011682075.1 of Nitratidesulfovibrio liaohensis. GTDB lineage: Bacteria > Desulfobacterota > Desulfovibrionia > Desulfovibrionales > Desulfovibrionaceae > Cupidesulfovibrio > Cupidesulfovibrio liaohensis. The sequence goes on along the minus strand of NZ_VSMK01000164.1, from coordinate 16,355 downwards.
TGCGTACCGGCGTGGTCACCGGGGCCGCGTGCAGGGCGTCGGGGTTCTGGGCCGCCGATTCCAGAATGGCGATGAGGTCGTCCGCGAATTCGTCGAGCGTCTGCCTGCTCTCGGTTTCCGTGGGCTCGAACATCATGCATTCCTTGACGATGAGCGGGAAGTAGATGGTGGGGGCGTGGTAGCCCTTGTCCAGCAGTGCCTTGGCAACGTCCAGCGCGCGGATGCCGCATTCGGCGTGGTTGCAGGCGGACGCCACGAACTCGTGCATGCAGATGCGGTCGTGGGGGATTTCCAGCACCTTTTCCAGCCGCTTGCGCAGGTAGTTGGCGTTGAGCACCGCGTATTCCGAAACGCGTTCCAGCCCTTCGCCGCCCAGGCGCAGGATGTAGGCATAGGCCTTCAGCAGCACGCCGAAGTTGCCGTAGAACGGAGCCATGAAGCCGATGGACTTCGGATGGTCGTAGTTCAGGTAGAAACGTCCGTCGTGCAGCTTTTCCACCCGCGAGATGGGCAGGTACGGCACCAGCCGTTCGCTGACGCCCACCGGACCGGCACCGGGGCCGCCGCCGCCGTGCGGGGTGGCGAAGGTCTTGTGCAGGTTCAGGTGCACCACGTCGAAGCCCACGTCGCCCACGCGCATCTTGCCGAGGATGGCGTTCAGGTTCGCGCCGTCGTAGTAGAGCAGGGCGTCCACCGCGCGCAGCTTTTCGACGATGCGCGGCAGGTGGTTTTCGAACAGGCCCAGGGTGTTGGGGCAGGTCATCATCAGGGCGGCCACGTCGTCGTCCAGGGCGGCTTCCAGCGCGTCCGGGTCGACCATGCCGTCCTTGGATTCGATGTTCACCACCTCGTACCCGGCCAGCGCGGCGGATGCGGGGTTGGTGCCGTGGGCGGAGTCGGGGCAGATGACCTTGGTCTTACGGTTGCCCTTGTCCTTGTGGTAGGCGGCGATGAGCATGGCGCCGGTAAGCTCGCCGTGCGCGCCCGCCATGGGGTGCAGGGTGAACGCGCGCATGCCGGTGATTTCGCACAGCAGGCGCTCTGTTTCCCACATCACCTCAAGGGCGCCCTGGGTGTACTGGCCCGCGCCCTTCAACTGCGCCATCAGCGGGTGCAGCCGGGTAAAGCCGGGCAGGGCGGCCACCTGTTCGGTGAACTTGGGGTTGTACTTCATGGTGCACGAGCCGAGGGGGTAGAAATTGGAATCCACCCCGAAGTTCAGGCGCGACAGCCGCGTGAAGTGGCGCACCACGTCCAGCTCGCCCAGTTCCGGCAGGGCGGGGCGTTTGGCGCGCAGCAGGTTTGCGGGCAGCATGTCCGCCGCATGCATCTTGGGCTGTGCGGGCAGGCAGGCGGTGCGGCCTGGGACGGATGCGGCGAAGGCGGTCTTCACAGGATACCTCCCAGCATTTCGGCCAGAATGCCGACCTGTTCGAAGCTGTTCTTTTCGGTGCAGGCCACCAGCAGCACGTCGTCCATGCCTGCGTAGTAGCGCCCCACGGGAAAGCCGGGCACGTAGCCGCGCGCGGTAAGCCTGTCCACCGCCTCGAAGGCGGGAATGGGCAGCCGCACGGCGAATTCGTTGCCGAAGGGGGCGGTGTTCAGCGGGCGCACCCCGGCGATGGCGGTCAGCCGTTCCATGGCGTAGCGGGCGCGTTCCATGGATAGTTCCGCCGTGCGGATCAGGCCTTCCGGTCCCAGCAGGCACAGGTGCACCAGCGTGCGCAGGGCGCACAGGGCCTGGTTGGAGCAGATGTTGGACGTGGCTTTGGCACGGCGGATGTGCTGTTCGCGCGCCTGCAGCGTCAGCACGTAGCCGGTGCGGCCTTCGGTGTCGTTGGTGCGGCCCACGATGCGCCCCGGCATCTGGCGCACCATGTCCTTGGTGCAGGTCATGATGCCGAGGTACGGCCCGCCGAAGCTCAGCGGCTGGCCCAGCGACTGGCCTTCGGCCACGGCGATGTCCGCGCCCATTTCACCGGGCGTTTTCAGCACCGACTGCATGACCGGGTACACCGAAATGACCGAGGCGGCCTTCTGGCTCTTGGCGTGCGCGAACAGGTCGGTGAAGTCTTCCACCACCCCGAAGAAGTTGGGGTTCTGCACCACCACGGCGGCGCAGCCGGTGTCCACGGCGGCCTTCAGGGCGGCCATGTCCGACTTGCCGTCCACCTGCGGCACGGTGACCAGATCGAGCGAAAGGTTGGACGTGTACGAGGCCAGCATGGTGCGCCAGATGGGGCTGACGGCCTCGTCGATGACCAGCTTGCGGCGCTTGGTGGCGCGCACGGCCATCATCATGGCTTCGAAAATGGCCGAGCCTCCATCATATACGGAGGCATTGGCGCAATCCATGTCCAGCAGGCGGCACACCGCCGTCTGGTACTCGAAGATGGCCTGCAGGGTGCCCTGCGAGGCTTCCGGCTGGTAGGGGGTGTAGGCGGTGTAGAATTCACCGCGCGAGACCAGCGCATCGACGGCAGCCGGGATGTGGTGGCTGTAGAAACCGCCGCCCAGAAAGCTGACCACGTCGGTGCGGTTGCGGGCGGCCATTTCTTCCATCTTGGCCAGCACCTGCATTTCGCTGAGGCCAAGGGGCAGCTCGAAGCTGCGCGGGCGCATCTCTGCCGGAATATCGACGAAAAGATCCTCGATGCTCTGCACGCCGATGACGGAGAGCATTTCCCGGACCTCCTCTGGGGAGTGCGGGATGAACGGCATGTGCTGCTCCTTGCCGCTAGTGGGCTTCGCGCGCGACGACGGCTTCGTAGTCGGCGGCGGAGAGCAGGCCTTCGGGCGTGGCGGAAAGCTTCACGCGCACCATCCAGCCGTCGGTGTAGGGCGACTGGTTCACCAGTTCCGGCGCGCCGGACAGGGCGTCGTTGACGGCGCTGACGGTGCCGGCAAGGGGCGAGTACAGTTCGCTGGCGGCCTTCACCGATTCCACCGAACCCATTTCCTGGCCGGTGGCCAGGGTGTCGCCCACGGCGGGCAGGTCGACGAAGGTCAGGTCGCCCAGCTGTTCCTGGGCAAACTGGGTGATGCCGATGACGGCCTCGTCACCTTCGATGCGCACCCATTCGTGGGTATCGGTGTAGAGCAGGTCGGCGGGAATGGACATGTGTTGCCTCCTGGAAGGGGTCGGCCTGTGGTGGGGGCCAGTGGGGGGTGAGTGGAATGCGCGGCGCGGGCGCGGCGGTCACGGCCCGGCTGCGGTGTGTGGCGCTGTCGCGAACAATGTGGGGCGCGGTCTGCCCCGGTACGGTGGCGCGGTCTGCCCCGATGCAGGTGGTACGGCTGATGCGGCGTGGCCCTTGCTGCGGTAACAAGGTACACGCCGGACGCACCGGGGAACACGGGTAGCGCGCCGGTGCACCGGTAATAGCCGGACACGGCGCGACCCGCAAGTGCGCGACACATTGAAAAGGGGAAGTAGGCGTGCCTACTTTTCGGTCTTTTCCAGATGCACGCCGAGCTTTTCGATTTCGTCCAGCAGCAGCTGGCGGCGAATGGGCTTTACGATGAAGCTGACGGCATCGCCCAGAAAGAAGGCGTCGTGCACTTCCTGCGAATCGTCCAGGCCGGAGATCATGATGACCTTCACGGCCTTTTCGGGGGCTACGCCCTCTTCCTTTTCGATTTCGCGGATTTCGCGCAGGGCCTGCTGCCCGTCGGCGTTGGGCATGAGGATGTCGAGGGTGACCACGTCGTAGGGTTCGCCGTCCTTGAGGGCGGAAGCGAAGGCCTGCACGCCTTCCTCGCCGTCGGTGGCGATGTCGACATACCCGTAGGGGTGAAGGATTTTCTGGACCAGTCTGCGGCTGTCGAAGTCGTCGTCAACGACCAGGAATTTCATCGGAACGTCCTTCTGCCTGCGCGCGTGGTGCGCCGTGGTTTCGCCGCCGCGCCTGCGTGGGGCGGCGGCCTGATGGATGCCCGGTAAACACGGTGCGGTCCGTCTTGTCCTTGGGCTGGCGCGCTACGCGTTCGCCCCCCGGAATTGCTGACGAACATAGCCGTGTGCGATGGCGCGGTCAATGAGCGTTAACGCCCCGCGCGTCTTTCTATAAGGCGGCGTTATAGTGCCGTCTGCCGTCTATACCCCGGCAGCCGCAAAGGCCCGGTCCACGATGTCCACGGCTTCCTGCTGGATGCGTTTCAAGTGTTCGGAACCCTTGAAGCTTTCCGTGTAGATCTTGTACATGTCCTCGGTGCCGGAGGGGCGCGCGGCAAACCAGCCGTCGTCGGTAATGACTTTTAAGCCTCCGATTGACGCGCCGTTGCCGGGGGCCTTGGTCAGCATGGCGGTGATGGGCGCGCCCGCAAGTTCGGTGGCGGTCAGCACGTCGGGCGAAAGGTTGGCCAGCACGGCCCGGCGTTCCGCCCCGGCGGGCGATTGCAGCCGCTCGTACAGCGGCGCGCCGAACTGTTCGGTGAGCTTCGTGTACAGTTCCGCCGGGTCGCGGCCTTCCACGGCCATGATTTCCGCCGCCAGCAGGTTCAGCAGCAGGCCGTCCTTGTCGGTGGTCCACACCGTGCCGTCGCGCCGCAAAAAGGACGCCCCGGCGCTTTCTTCCCCGCCGAAGCCGCAACTGCCTTCCAGCAGCGGCTGCACGAACCACTTGAAGCCCACGGGCACCTCCACCACCTTGCGGCCCAGCGATGCGGCCACCCGGTCCACCATGGAACTGGTGACCAGCGTCTTGCCCACGGCGCACTGCGGCGACCACTGCGGGCGGTGGCGGAACAGGTACCACACGGCAACGGCCAGGTAGTGGTTGGGGTTCATCAGGCCCGATGCGGTGACGATGCCGTGGCGGTCTGCGTCGGCGTCGTTGCCGAAGGCCACGTCGAACCTGTCGCGAAGATTGATCAGCCCGGCCATGGCCCACGGGGACGAGCAGTCCATGCGGATCTTGCCGTCCTTGTCCAGCGGCATGAACCGGAAGGTGGGGTCCACCGCGTCGTTCACCACGGTGATGTCGAGGCCGTAGGCTTCGGCAATGGGGTGCCAGTAGGCCAGCGACGAGCCGCCCAGCGGGTCTGCTCCCAGCTTCAGCCCCGCGGCCTTGATGGCGGGCATGTCCACCACGGATGCAAGGTCGGCCACGTAGCCGCGCACGAAGTCGCGCTGGCTCACGCACGGGGCGGCCAGCGCATCGCGCAGGTGCATGCGGCGCACGGCGCGGTTGCCGCCATCAAGAAGTTCGTTGGCGCGGCGCTGAATCCACTTGGTGGCGTCTGTGTCCGCCGGGCCGCCGTGGGGCGGATTGTACTTGAAGCCGCCGTCTTCCGGGGGGTTGTGCGAGGGGGTGATGACGATGCCGTCACCGAGCCCCTGCGCGCGGCCCGCGTTCCATGTGAGGATGGCGTGCGAAATGACCGGGGTGGGGGTGTAACCGCCGCCCTGCTGGATGACCGCGGACACGCCGTTGGCGGCCAGCACTTCCAGCGCGGTGCGGTGGGCGGGTTCCGACAGGGCGTGGGTGTCCATGCCCAGGAACAGCGGGCCGGTTATGCCTGCCTGCGCGCGGTATTCGCACACCGACTGGGTGACGGCGAGGATGTGTTCCTCGTTGAAGCTGCCGGTCAGCGCGCCGCCCCGGTGGCCGGAGGTACCGAAGGACACGCGCCGCTCGGGCGCTGCGGTATCCGGATGCTCGGTATAGTAGGCGGCGACCAGCGCCGGAATGTCCACCAGTTGCGAAGCTTCGGGCCGCTGCCCGGCCTGCGGATGCGTTGCCATGGCGTGCTCCTGTCCTGACGGCGCGAAGTGTGCCGAAGTGTTTGGAGAATTTGTATACCGTCGGGGCAGGGCGAGCGCAAGGGTGGGGGGGAGTTATAATGGATGATGTAGATAAATCAAAAGCGGAACTCATAGCTGGTGGCTGTTATGCGTCGACTATCGATAGCATATATTCCGAGGTGGCTTTTTTAAGCTCCTTTTGGGTTAAACCTTTTTGGGCGAACTTTTGGTGGTTTTGACGATGTCCAGTTCTTTTGCTTATTTTTTGTGGGTTGAATGCGTAAAGTCCGTGTGTATCTTTTGATATCTGGAAGGAGTAATTAAATTTATCGTCATTTCCTATGTAGTTTCCTGAAGCATCAATTATCCATGATCCATTGAGTCGTATTTTTTCTAGATCTCTCCTTACATCAAGAGCAGAACCATATCTTTGATTTGGATCATGATGGACTGCTCGTTTTATTATTCTTTTCAAAACGGGTGGGATGAAAGGCTGATAATCGTCATCGGTGATTATTTTTCCTTTTTGCGAGTCTTCTCGAAATTTTGTTTGATTTTGCGAGAATTTATTAGTGATTAGGCCAAGGTTGTTTGTCATTCTGAATAGCGTAAGCCCGAGCTGGTATATGTCCGTCTTAACGCTGATGGTGTTTTGAGAGAGAATTTCCGGGGCGCAGTGAGGAAGATAGTTGCTGGAGGGACACACTGGAACATTATTTGGAGAATAGCTGCATATTCCATAGTCTGATAGAATACCTTCGCCATTTGCTCCAACCATTATGTTGCCTGGTTTAATGTCGTTATGGAAAAAGTTTAAGTGGTGTAAATGTTCAAGCCCCATTGTGGCATTTTTAATGAGATTAATCGCTGTGTCTATGGCTATGAAATTTCCAGGGCATTTTAGGGTTGTACATGCTCCTCCGGGGATGTAGTTCATAGCAATACATATTAATTTTAAATTTTCATGTTCTATTATGTCGGCATAGTGTATTTTTATGAGATTTTTGTGATCTAAACGATTGCCAACCCTTGCTTCGTGGAGTTGGTTGATGATGTTTTCGTTGGTGTTTATTAGTATTTTTAATGCTATCTCACAATCTAATACATTGTCTTTTGCTTTCCATACGTTCCCAAAGTTCCCGCTTCCGATTTTTTCTATTAAGGTGAACTTGTATAGTTGAAGTCCGGGGGTGAGAATATTTGGTGCGAGCATAATTTCCTCTAAAAGGATGCTGCTGCGGCGGCTACTGCGTCTGCAATTTTACTATCCCAATATTTTTTTGTTTTTCCATATCTTGATTCCATTCTGTCTTTAACATTAGATGATGATACGCCGATTTGGCTATATAGCTTAAATGTGACAGGTTTTCCTTCTAATTTTGAGGCAACGGTAGCTACGCCCTCAAGGTAAATTGTTGTGCGCTTTGATTTTGTGTCTGTGCTGTATTCATTTGTTTTTATAACAATATTTGAAACGTCGTTGTTGATGGTAATGATACGTTTGATCTCATCATAAATCCATGCGCAAATGTCATCAATGTTATCTAGGTCTGCAGGTTTGCATACCTTTGTCTCGTTGTTTGCGTTGGTGAAGTTTATTATGCCGTCGTTCTTTTCAAGCACCGCATAGCGAAATGAGTCAGGTGAAAATCGAAGTCCGATAATTTTCATGAGTCTTCCTTGTTGTCTATTGAAGTTGACGTGCTTTATGTATTTTGATTTAATTTATGTGTATATGTGTAGCCGGTCAAGTTTAAAGGCGTGTTTTTGTAATGAAACGAACCCCCCGGATGTCCGCGTGGCCATCCGGGGGGTTCGTTTTTTTCTCTTTCTTTTCTTATCTTCCGCCGCGTAGGCCTTCCTACACGTTGAACAGGAAGTGCACCACGTCGCCGTCCTTCATCACGTATTCCTTGCCTTCCACGCGCAGCACCCCGGCGGAACGGCAGGCCGCCTCGGTGCCGTGCTTCACGTAGTCGTCGTAGCCGATGACTTCGGCCCGGATGAAGCCGCGTTCGAAGTCGGTGTGGATCACGCCCGCGCAGGCCGGGGCCTTCCAGCCCTGCTGGATGGTCCAGGCGCGCACTTCCTTTTCGCCCACGGTAAAGTAGCTGGCCAGGCCCAGCGTGTGGTAGCCGGTACGGATGATGCTGACGAGTCCGCTTTCCTTGATGCCGTAAGAAGTCAGCATCTCGGCCTGTTCCTCGTCGGAAAGGCCCTGCAGTTCTTCTTCGATCTTGGCGCAGATCACCACCATGTCGCAGCCGCGCTGCTCGGCCAGTTCGCGCACGCGGCGCACGTGGTCGTTGGTGCCGTCCAGGTTGGCCTCGTCCACGTTGGCGCAGTAGATGACCTTCTTGGCGGTGATCAGGCCCATTTCGCGCATGGCCTGCTTGAACAGGTCGTTGTCCTTGCCTTCAAAGGTGGAGGCCGGGTTGCCCGCGTTCATGTGTTCCAGCAGGCGGGCCAGTTCGTCGGACGCGGCCTTGGCCTCCTTGTCGAACTTCGACGTCTTGGCCAGGCGGTCGTACCGCTTTTCGGCAGACTGGATGTCGGCCAGCAGCAGTTCGGTCTCTATGGTCTCTATGTCGCGGATGGGGTCGATGGCCCCGTCCACGTGGGTGATGTTCTCGTCGTCGAAGCAGCGCACCACTTCAAGAATGGCGGCGCATTCGCGGATGTTGGCCAGAAACTGGTTGCCCAGCCCTTCGCCCTTGCTGGCCCCGCGCACCAGCCCGGCAATGTCGATGAAGTCCACCGTGGCGCTGATGGTCTTCTGCGGCTTGGCCATTTCGGTCAGCTTGTCGATGCGCGCATCGGGCACGGCCACCGTGGCCTTGTTGGGTTCTATGGTGCAGAAGGGGTAGTTGGCCGCCTCGGCGTTCTGGGCCTTGGTCAGCGCGTTGAACAGGGTGGACTTGCCCACGTTGGGCAGCCCGACGATGCCTATGCTGAGAGCCATGTCTGTCTCCGGAAATTGCGATGATGGCGCGCGCGCCATATGCGGCGCGGGGCGCGGGTTGGGGGGCGGCGTGGCCGCCGGGGCTTCATAGCGTCTTTTGCGCTGTTTGGAAAGGGCGCGCGGGGATGGGGACCAGCGGGGGGCCGTGTGGGCCAGTGGGGCCAGCGGTTGCAGTGGGGAGCGGCGGGCCTGCAAGGCAGCCCGGCGCGTCGTCGTGGCTAGAAGAGCGAGAATACCGAAATGGCCAGCAGCGCGCCCATCACCGCGTTGCACCAGCGCACAGCCACGGGCGACTGCAGCAGCCCGCGCAGGGCCGTGCCGCCCGCGCACCAGAGGGCCACGGACGGGAAGGCCATCACCGCGAACACTGCCGTAAGCGCAAGCAGTTCAGTGGATACGCCGTGCAGGCCAAGCACGTTGGCGGCAAGGGCAGATTCCGCCCCGCCATGCCCGGAAACGTAGGTGGTCACCCCGGCCACGGCGGCCAGCCATGCCTTGGGGTTCACCCACTGGAACAGCGCCCCTTCGATGAAGGTCATGGGGCGTGCGGCGTTGCGGCCTTTCGCGGCCTCGCCCGGCGTGGGCGGCGCGGCGGTGGCGATGCGCCACGACAGCCACAGCAGGTAGGCGGAGCCGACCCAGCGCAGCCAGTCGTGCAGTTGCGGCACGGCGGCGAAAATCCGGTCCATGCCGAGGCCCACGGAAATGATCATCAGCGGAAAGCCCAGCGAGATGCCCAGCAGGTGGGGCATGGTGCGCCAGAAGCCGAAGGTGAGGCCCGACGACATGACCATGGTGTTGTTGGGGCCGGGGGTGACGCTCATGGCGATGGCATAGGTGCTCATGGCGGCCAGGGTCGCGAATTCCATGGAATGCTCCGGTGAGTGTGTCGCGTCGTTGTACAGGCAGCGGGGGGAAAGAGGAAGCGTTGGGGGGGCAGGGGAAGTGCGATAGGGCCGGGGGGCAGGGGCTTGGTGGTGAGCGGGGGCGCTGCTCTCGGAATCCGCACGCTGCCCTCCGCAGCGGATATGAAAGCGCCGGGACATCCATGCGGATGCCCCGGCGCGGGAACGGCATTTTGCTAAGGGTGTTTCATGCCTCGCGCAGCCTTGCGCGGTGTTCGTTACGGCAACACCCGCACGGTGTACGCCCCCTCAACCTTCAGGTACTTGCGGGCCAGCGCGCGCAGGGCCTCGGCGTCCAGCTTGGCCGCCTTGTCCACCACCTGCTTGTTGAAGGCCAGCGGGTACCCCTGCGATGCCAGCACCGCCGCCTCGGAGCTGCGGCTGCCAAGGCGCTGGTGTTCGCGGTAGTAGTCGCCTTCCAGTTGGTTCTTGCCGCGCCGCAGTTCGTCGTCGGGCAGGCGGTCGGCGTGCAGGCGGGCGATGACGTCCTTGAAGCCCTGCGTGGCCTGTTCCAGCTTGCCCGGCTCGGTGCCGATGTAGAAGATCATGAACCCGGCCTTTTCCGACTGCCAGTTCATGGCGGTGACGGTGTAGCCAAGGCCCTGCTCGTCGCGCAGGTCGCGGAACAGCAGGCCGCTCTGGCCGGACAGGATGGCCTGCATCAGCTCAAGGCCGGGGGTGTCGTCGCTTTTCAGCGGCGCGGTGGGGAACACCAGCATCAGGTGGGCCTGGTTGCGGCCCGGCAGGTGCAGGTCCAGCCCCTTGTCCTTGTTCCAGCCGGGCGCGGACAGGGTGGCGGGCTTGGCGTCGGGCGCGGGCAGTTCCCTGGCGTGGCGGATGACCGCCTCGCGGTCGTACTGGCCGCACACGGCCATCACCCACGGCTGGCGCACCTGCTGTGCCCAGAAGCCGCGCACGTCGGCCACGCCGAACTGCTGCACCGCCTCGGGCATGCCCAGATGGTAGTAACCGTAGGTGTGACCGGGGAACAGGAAGGGCGTCAGATGGCGGAAGGCCAGGCCCATGGGCTGGTCCTCGCGCGCCTTGATGGCGGCCACCTGGTTCACCCGTTCGCGCGCCACTTCCGCGTCGGCAAAGGCGGGCGCTGTCAGCACCTGCCCCAGCAGGGCGAACATGTCGTCGTTGAAGCGCGAAGGCTGGCGCAGGCCCAGGCTGAAGGTCTGCCGTCCGGCGGACGCGCCAAGGCTGGCGGCGCGGTCGGACTGGTAGGCCTCCATGGACGGAGCGTCCAGCCCGTCCGCGATGCCAGCGGCTTTCGCCCCGGCGGACTGCGGCGTGGGCAGGGTGCCCTTCACCAGCGCGCTGGCGGCCAGTGACGCCAGCCCCTGCCTGTCTGCGGGCAGCAGCGCGTTGCCGCCGCTGAACACCATGTCCACCGCCGTGTAGGGCAGGGTGGCGTCGGGCATGAGGATGAGCGTGCGGCCCTTGCCAAGGTCGATGATCTCGGTCTTGTCGGCCACGGCTGCGGATGCGGCGTCGGACCCGGCGCGGGCCGGGGCGGGCCAGGCCTTGGCCAGCGTGGCGGCAAGGTCGGGCGTCTGCGATTTTTCCGGCGTCAGGGCCACCACGGAAAGCCGTTCAGGCCGCAGCCAGCGGCTGATCAGGTCTTGCAGGGTGGCGGGGGTGACGTCGTGCAGGCCGCGCAGGTAGTTGGTTTCGCCCTGCATGCCGGTGAAGAACTGGAAATAGCCAAGCTTGGAGGCAAGGCCGGGCAGGGTTTCCTTGGCCCGGAACATGTCGTCTTCCAGGTTCAGCTTGGCGCGTTCGATGTCTTCCGCCGTGAAGCGGTCTGCGGACAGCGAGGCCAGGTCTGCCGTCAGGGCGGTCCAGAAGGCGTCCAGCTTGTCGGCGTCCAGTTCCGCCATGATGTTCAGCATGCCCACGCGCTCGAAGCTGTAGTTGGACACCGAGATGGAATCCACCAGTTGCTTCTCGTACTTGTAGGTGCGGTACAGCAGCGAGGTGCGGTCGCCGCCCAGCAGGTGGGCCAGCACGTCAAGCTGGGGCGACTGCGCGTCGGCAAAGCCGGGCACCGGGAAGGAGATGCCCAGGTACACCTTGTTCCACGGGCCGGGTTCGATCTTGACCGTAGGCACCGTCGACGCAGGTGCGGCGACAGCGGCAGGCTTGGCGGCCTTTTCCGTTTTGGCGGGCTTGGCGGCCTTTTCGGATTTGGCCGATGCGGGCGTGGCAGCCTTGCCGCCGTCGGCCTTTCCGCCGTCGATGAGGGTCAGCGGCTGGGCCAGCAGTTTTTCCGCGTCGATGGGCGCGGGCGGGGTGACCGTGGCGTCGTTCTTCAGATCGCCGAACAGGCGCTGCGCCTCGGCCAGCGCTTCCGCCGGGTTCACGTTGCCGACAACGGCCAGCAGCATGGACTGCGGCTGGTAGTGCCTGCGGATGTAGTCGCGGATGTCGTCCGCCGTGAACGACTTGATGGTCTCGCGCAGGCCGATGATGGGCGATGCGTAGGGCGTGCCGTTCAGGGTCAGGGCCTGCATGTGCTGGAACAGCCGGTTGTCGGGGCTGTCCTCGCCGCGTTGCAGTTCGGCCAGGATGACTTCCTTTTCGGACTCAAGCTCGGCGGGGTCCAGCGTGGGATGGAAGGCCATGTCCTTCAGCACGTCCATGCCAAGCTTCCACTGCGCGGCGGGCATGTCGGTAAGGTACACGGTGTAGTCGAAGCTGGTGGCGGCGTTCAGGTAGCCGCCCGCGCGCTCCACGTCGCGGGCCACGGCGCCCTTGGGACGGCTTTCCGTGCCCTTGAACACCATGTGTTCCAGCACGTGGCTTATGCCTGCCTCGCGCGGGGTTTCGTAGGTGGAACCGGCGTGCACGTACAGGCGCAGCGAGGCCAGCGGAAAACGCTCGTCCGGCTGGATGAGCACCGTCAGGCCGTTGGAAAGGCGGGTCAGCTGCGGGGCCGGGGCTGTGGGCGTGGCGGCCGTGGCTGCGGTCGGCATCGTCAGGGCTCCGAGGAGAAGAAACAGGGTGAGAAAGGTGCGCATTGCGAATGTCTCCGATGCGCCGCGCGGGGCGGCGTGCGCTGTGTCGTACCGGCTGTCGAAGGCAGTCGGTGATGGCCGTGAAACGAGCGGCGCGGCCCTTGCAAAGGGCCGGTCGCGGGGCCGGGGGCGTCGGTCTGCCGACGCCGCGAACAAGGCCGCGTGGGCGGGCTTTGTACGGCGGGGCCGACAGGTACATGTAATCGTTTCCCGGCGCAAGGCAAGGTGGCTGCGGAAGACAAAACGGCGCTTTGTTGCTACGGATGCAGTGGAAAGCCTTGCGGCGGGGGCGCTTGCAGACGGGGCCGGGCGCGTCGTCGCCCAGCGGGGGCGGCATCGACACGGCCGCAACGCGGCTCTGTCTGGCCCATCCCTGCCCGGCGAAGGGCCGGGTGCCCGCATAATCATGTTTCCGCTACGCTGGCAGGCGTACAGATCACAAGGCAATGCAACGACTTCTCAAGCAATACCGTAACGACGTGGGCAACGTGCTGGCCGAGGCCGACGTGCACCTGCTGGAACTGGAAATGGCGGGTGAACGGACCGACCCGGAACTGCTGGGCCGTCTGTCGCGCCTGGTGCACGGCCTGCGCGGCTCGGCGGGCCTGCTGGGGCTGGAGGGCGCCTGCCGCATGGCACGCCTGGTAGAGATAGCCTGCGAATTGGCACGTGACGGAACGTTGCCGCTTTCCGCGCCTGTCGTATCCGCGCTGGAAGGGTGCATGCGGGCGCTGGCCGGACTTTCGGGCGTGGTGGAGACGGAGGAAGGCGCTGATGAACCCACCGGGGATTATCCCCCTGACGTGGCGGCTGGTGCCAACGTCGCCGGGGACGCCCAGCTTGCCGAGGCCGCCGGGCAGTATCCGGCGGTGTGCGTTTCCGGCGACCCACACGCGCTTGACCAGGAAGATTCGCCCGCCGGACGGGCGCTGCTGCGGCTGGTGGCCCTGCTGGACGAGGCGCTGCCCGAGTCGCTGCGGGTGCCCGCGCGCGAGTTGCTGCCGGTCTGCGATCCCGACGGGCACTGCCTGTTCGTCCTGCACGGCATTGACGTGTTGCGCGCCCGGCGCGACGGGCTGTATTTGTACGTGGTGGAGTTTGGCGGTACCGACGACCTGCTGCGCAAGGACCTGAGCCCGCTGGGGCTGCTGGCCTTCCTGCGCAAGAGCGGTCTGGTGCTCGACGCGCGCTTCGTGCCCGGACCTGACGGTGCCGGGCCGGGAATGCCCGGCTGCGGATTGCACGTGCTGTACGCGTCGATCCTGGAGCCGGATCTTGTGAACACGGTATTTCAGGTGGAATCGGCCAGAGTGCATCCCATCGACGTGGAAGGGGTGCGGCGCGGCGAGCCGGGGTGGCAGCGCGCACCGGATCGCACCGCCACCATGGCGGCCATGGCCGTGCGCGAGGCTCCCGACGCCGATAGCATCGACGACCTGATGCGCCAGTACGATACGGCCATGCGGAAACTGCGGGAGGATACCATGAACAACGGCACCGACGACGAAAGCAGGTTTTCCGGCACGGTGGTGAACCCCGATGCCGAGGAACGCAGGTTGGCGGAGTTGGAGGCGGAGCTTGCCGCCGGCATGGACGCCTTGGCCCTTGATGATGACGGGGATGGAGAGGGGGGCGATGATCCGTCACGGCGTGCCCTGGCCTCGCTGATCGGCGGCATGGTGGGGGATGATGCAGCCCCGGAAGGTGCGGGGATGGGCGCTGCGACTGATGACGCCGATGCCGATTTGTTTGTCGATGCCGATGATGGGTCGGGATTGAACGATGTTTCCGATCGATCCGGGCAGGAGGGTGTTCCGCCGGCGCGATTCGAAGCCGAGCATCCCGACGGTGAGGCGAGCATGGCGGACGAGGCTGCTTCCGCTGCTTCCCCTGTCTTTGCTGCCGATCCCGATGACGATCCTGACGCCGATCTGTTTGCCGACAGCGGCGACGCCCCCGACCTTTCGTACCTGGATGCCGTGCTGGCCGAGCGGCCTGCTGACGGCGTGGCCCTGGATATTTCCGCCGGAGCCGCCAGCCGCACCGTGGCCGGGTTCACCGTGCGCGCCGCCGACGGGGATTCTTCACCCCTGGGCGGCGCAAAGGGCGTACTGGTGCTGTCCGGCGAGGTGACCATCGAACGCGGGGCCGATCTGCGCGAGGCGCTGCTGGACGTGCTGGGGAGCTTTGCGACGGTGCGCATCGATCTGTCCGGCGTCACGGCGGCGGACCTGACTCTGGTGCAACTGCTGCAATCGGCCGCCGTCACCGCGCGGGCTCGCGGGGTGGACCTGGCAGCCACCGGACTGGTGTCCGAAGCCGTGGCCGAGGCGGCCCGCCGCACCGGACTTGACGTTCCGGGCATTCGCCGCGTGGGGCTGGAAAAGCTGTTGCTGGCCGAGGGGGTGTAGCCCCGGCGGCACTGTCTTCCGCGATTCGGTCATGCATTTGCAAAACGGCGCGCTCCCGTGGGGGAACGCGCCGTTTTTTCGTGGCGTGGATCAGTGTGCAGCAGCGCCTTGCGCCGCCGCGTGGTGCGGCTGGGCATCGGGGATGGACGCTTGGGCGTGGCAGGCAGAGAGCAGATGACAGCCAGAAGAATGGCAGAAGGAGTCCGGGCGGATACCAGGCAGGGTGCGGAAGGGGGCGGAACGGAGTGCGCGCGGCCATCCGTTGAGCGGCAGGTGGGAACTATCGTTTTTCGGGCGGACAGCCTGCCCTGCGTGTGGCGGCTGGCCGGGCGGTCAGGCCGCGCAGGCAGCCACGGGGCCGTCGCAGTAGTAGTTGATGAACTGGCCGACCTGCACGCCCAGGTGCACGCATTCAATGCCGTCCAGGCACCTGGCGGCATCGGCAGCGTTGATGTGCGTCCACAACTCGTTGCCGTTCTTGCGCAGGCGAATGATCCAGGCGTCCTTGCCGTCGTCGAAGCTGACGTGCAGATCAATCCCGTGCCTGTCCAGCGCCGGATGAATCTCACGGATCTTGTCCGAGAGGATGGTGGCGGTGATGTTCATGGTTGCCTCCCGGCGGGTGTGCCCGCCTATGGGAAAGATAGTGTCGCTTCAGGCGATGGCAATCATTCCCCGTGCGGGGCAACCAGAATCTTTCCGCTGTCCGCTGGCGCGGAAAGTTCGATCACCATTTTCGATTGAATGTCGCATGGAACGATTTTTCAAAAGAAACAGGGCCGCCCCCCTGACGGGAGCAGCCCTGCAAGACATGCAACGTTGCGGCGGGTTATGCGCGCGCCACCCCGTCAAAGTGCTGGGACAGCTTGAGCAGGTGCACCTCATGGATTTCGGCCTGCGGGGTTACGGCGCGGGCCAGCGACAGGGGCGACACGTACAGTTCGGTCCAGTCCATGTCCAGCAGTACGCTGCCGTCGTCGCGCACCTCGATGGACCTGAACAGGGGGCGGATGTCGGTGGTGCGCGGGCCCTTCTTGGTTTCGCGCGTCCATTCCAGCGCGGGCGCGGCGGCAAAGTCGCGCCAGGCCTGCAGCAGCACATCGCGGCGGGCGCTGTCCACGCCGTAGCGCAGTTCGAAGGTTTCTCCGGCGGGCTGCGGCGCGGTGTTGCGTCCCACGGGCAGTTCCTCCACAAAGGTCACCCGCATGCCGCGCGGCAGGCCGCCATCCAGGGCGCGGCGCACCTCGTCGGCGGTGCGGTATTCGCGCAGGTACACGGCCAGCCATTCCGCCCGGCTGGCCACGCCCA
>NZ_VSMK01000153.1 GCF_011682075.1 Nitratidesulfovibrio liaohensis | reverse complement strand
GGGCGCGCCCCTGGCCGTGCAGGCCATGGTGGCCCGCGCCGACGGCGCCGTGTACGCGGTGAAGCGGCGGGGGGGCGACGGCATCGCGGTGCGGTAGACTGACCGGCAAACCGTTCCGCAACGCACGTTTCCCGCCACGCATTCCCGCACGCCGCCCATTCCCCCGGACGGAAGCCCCCCCGCCGATGCACGCATCGGCGGGGGGGCTTTGTCATGAAGGGACACGGCGTGGTTGGTCGGCAGAGCCCCACACCCGCATCAGGCTGCCCATGGCGGCATGCCCGGCCTACCCCTGCGGCTGCGTCGCCGCCCGCTCGTTGCCCAGCGCGCGGCCCATCTTGCGTTGCAGCCAGCGGCTCAGCCTGTCCAGGTACATGTAGTACACCGGGGTGATGTACAGGGTCAGCAACTGCGACACCATCAGCCCGCCCACCACGGCAAGGCCCAGCGGCCTGCGTTCCTCGGCGCCCGCGCCGAAGCCCACGGCGATGGGCAGCGCGCCCATGAGCGCGGCCATGGTGGTCATCATGATGGGCCGGAAGCGCACCAGACAGCCATGGAAGATGGCGTCAGCCGGGGCGCGACCCTCCACCCGCTCGGATTCGATGGCGAAGTCGATCATCATGATGGCGTTCTTCTTCACGATGCCGATCAGCATGATGATGCCCACGAAGGCGTACAGGTTCAGGTCGTACCCGAAGAACATCAGCGTGAGCAGCGCGCCCATGCCCGCCGACGGCAGGCCCGAAAGGATGGTCAGCGGGTGGATGAAGCTTTCGTACAGGATGCCCAGCACGATGTAGATGACGAACACCGCCAGGGCCAGCAGCACGGTCATGCCTTGCAGCGAATTCTGGAAGGCCTGCGCCGTGCCCTGGAACGACCCCACCACGTCGGCGGGCAGCAGGGGCGATGCCGCCTGCTCCACCTGGGCCACGGCCTCGCCCAGGGCCACGCCGGGCCGCAGGTTGAACGACACGGTGACCGAGGGCAGCTGCCCGGAATGGTTCACCGACAGCGGCCCCACTCCTTCGCTCAGGCTGGCCAGGGTATCCAGCGGCACCAGCATGCCGGAATTGGCCCGCACGTACAGCAGCGGCAGCACGGAGGCATCGCGCTGGTATTCCGGCAGCAGTTCCAGCAACACCGCGTAGTCATTGGTGGGGGCGTAGATGGTGGACACCTGGCGCGAACTGAAGCCCGACTGCAACGCCTCCTCGATACGCTGGGCCGAAACGCCCAGCGCCGCCGCCTTGTCGCGGTGGATGGTCACGCGCACTTCAGGGTTCTTCAGCTGCAGGTCGCTGGTCACGTCCTGCAGGCCCGGCAGGGTGCGCATCCGTTCTTCAAGCAGGGGGGCCACCCGGTACAGTTCGTCGGTATCCGGCCCCTGGATGGTGTACTGGTACAGGCTCTTGGTGGTGCGCCCGCCGATGTTGATGGACGGGGGGTTGGACACGAAGGCCTGGATGCCGGGCAGGGTGTTCAGCCTGGGCCGCAGCCGCTGGATGACCTGTTCCGGTGTTTCCTTGCGCTCGTGGCGGTCCTTCAGCATGATCACCAGTCGCCCCGCGTTGCCGCCAAGGTTGGGGCCGCCCGCCCCCACGATGGACGTGAACGAGGCGATGGCCGGGTCCGCCGCCAGCACCGCGTGCAGGGCGGTCTGGTTGCGCACCATGGCGTCGAACGAAATGGACTGGTCCGCCTCGGTGAAGCCGGAAAGCTGGCCCGTGTCGCCGCTGGGCAGAAAGCCCTTGGGCATGGTCATGAACAGCCACGCCGTCAGCCCCAGCACGCCGAGGGACACGAGAAAGGTCATGAAGTGGTGACGGGTTGTGAAGCGCAGGCTGCGCTCGTAGATGTGCAGCAGCCCGTCGAAGAACGCCTCCAGCGCGTTGTACACGCGCCCGTGGCGCTCGGCGCCGTGCGGCTTCAGAAAGCGGCTGCACAGCATGGGCGTAAGCGACAACGACACCACGCCCGAAAGGCCGATGGCCACCATGATGACCACCGAGAATTCGCGGAACAGCCGCCCCACCACCCCGCCCATGAACAGCACGGGGATGAACACCGCCGCCAGCGAGATGGTCATGGAAATGATGGTGAAGCCGATCTCCTTGGACCCGTCCAGGGCCGCCTGCATGACCGGCTTGCCCATTTCCTTGTGGCGCACGATGTTCTCGAGCATGACGATGGCGTCGTCCACCACGAAACCCACGGCCAGCGTCAGGGCCATCAGCGACAGGTTGTCCAGGCTGTGCCCGAACACGTACATCAGGGCAAAGGTGCCCACCACCGACATGGGCAGGGCCAGGCTGGGGATGACAGTGGCCGAAAGGCTGCGCAGGAACAGAAAGATCACCAGCACCACCAGGAACACGGTGAGCACCAGGGTGAACTTCACGTCGTCCACCGATTCGCGGATGGTCTGCGAGCGGTCGTACATCACGTTCAACTGCACGGAGGCGGGCAACTGCCGCTCGAACGAGGGCAGCAGTTCCTTCACCGCGTTGACCACGGCCACGGTGTTGGAGCCGGGCTGGCGCTGCACGGCCAGCACGATGCCGCGCGTATCGTTGAACCAGGTGAACTGCCTGTCCTGCTCCACGCTGTCGATGACCCGGCCAAGCTCGCCCAGGCGCACCGGTGCGCCGTCTCGCCAGGCCACCACCATGGGCCGGTACGAGGCGGCGTCGAACAGCTGGCCGCTGGCCTGGATGTTGCGCGAGGTATGGTCGCCCTGCAGGGTGCCGGTGGGCAGGTTGACGTTGGAATCGGAAATGGCCTTGGCCACCTCGTCCAGGCCAAGGCCGCGCGTGGCCAGGGCGCGCGGGTCCACCTGGGCGCGCACCGCATACTTCTGCGAACCGTACACCTGCACCTGGGCCACCCCGGCCACCATGGAGATGCGCTGGGCCAGCATGGTGTCGGCGTATTCGTTCACCTGCGACAGCGGCAGGGTGGGCGAGGTGAGCGCAATGTACAGGATGGGCTGGTCGGCGGGGTTGACCTTGCGGAAGTAGGGCGGCGTGGTCATGTCGTCGGGCAGGCGGCGCGCCGCCTGCGAGATGGCCGACTGCACGTCCAGCGCGGCCGCGTCGATGTCGCGGTCGAGGGCGAACTGGATGGTGATGCGCGTGCGCCCCAGGGTGCTCGACGAAGTCATGGAGTCGATGCCCGCGATGGTGGCGAACTGGCGCTCCAGCGGGGTGGCCACGGCGCTGGCCATGGTTTCCGGATCGGCCCCGGAAAGCTCGGCAGTGACCTGGATGGTGGGAAAGTCCACGTTGGGCAGGTCGCTTACCGGCAGGTTGCGGTAGCCCACCACCCCGAACAGGAACATGGCCAGCATGACCAGACAGGTGGTCACCGGCCTGCGGATGAAGAACGCCGCGATGTTCACTGGCGCGCCTCCGCCGGGGCCGCGCCCTTGGCGCCCGCTTCACCGGATTTCATGGCAGGTTCGCCCGGTTTTGCCGCCTGTCCGCCGGACGCCGTCCCGCCGGGAGCCGCCCCGGCGGAGGCCCTTTCCTCCACCATGGCACCGGGGGTCAGGCGCAGGTGCCCGTCGATGACCACCCGCTCGCCCGCGGCCACGCCCTCCTCGATCACCACCTGGCCGTCATGGGCAAGGCCGGTGCGCACCTTGCGCAACTGCACGGTGTTGTCCTGGCCCACCACATAGGCGAACAGCCCCTGGCTGCCGGTCTGCACCGCCTGCGCGGGCACCACCACGGCGCCGGGCACCTGGCCCAGTTCCACGTACACGTCCACGAACTGGCCGGGCCACAGCACGCGTGCCTCATTGGCGAACGTGCCGCGCATGCGGATGGTGCCGGTGGCGGTGTTCACCGCGTTGTCCACGAAGGTCACCATGCCGCGCGCCGATACTCCGCCCCCTCCGCTGCCGGAACCGGGCACCCGCGCCTGCACCGGCACGCCACCGGCGGCCATGCGCGCGCGGGCGGCGGCAAGGTGCATTTCCGGCAGGGCGAAGCCCACGTAGATGGGCTCTACCTGGTCGATGACCACCAGCACCGTGTCCGCCCCGGCGCGCACCATGTTGCCCAGGTCCACCTTGACCTGCCCGGCGCGGCCCGACATGGGCGCGGTGATGGTGGTGTACGAAAGCTGCACCCTGGCCGTCTCCACCGTGGCTTCATCGGCGCGCACGGTGGCGCGCAGCGAATCGGCGGAGGAACGGTACTGCTCGTACTGGTCGCGGCTGACGTAGCCGTCGGCCACCAGCTTTTCGAAGCGGCGCACGTCCTCGTCGGCCTTGGCCAGCAGCACGCGGTCGCGTTGCAGCCTGGCCTGGGCCTCGTTCAGCGCCGCCTCCAGCGCACGGCGGTCCACGGTGAACAGCAGGTCGCCCTTGCGCACGTCCTGCCCTTCCCTGAAGTGCACCCCCACGATCTGGCCGTCCACGCGCGACTTCACGGACACCGTGGCGTACGGTTCCACGTTGCCCACGGTGCGCACCACCACGGGCAGGTCGCGCTTTTCGGCAAGGGCTGTGGCCACGGGTACGGGCCGCTTCTGGGGCTTGCCCTTGGCGGCTTCGTCACCGCCGGAACACCCGGCCAGCAGCACCAGCATGACAGCCAGGACTGACAAGACAGGCAGGAGGATCGCCGCCCGCCGGGCAGGCGCAATGGTCGACGGGGCTGCGGGGCGGGGCCGGAATTGGAGCCTGGATTGGGCGTCGGTGTTCATGCGGGGTTCCGTGGGCGGCTGGGAGTGGGGGGAGTGGATGCGGCGCTGGACGTGGCGCCGTCGGGGCTGCCGGTGCTGTCTGTGTTGTCTGTGTTGTCGGTGAAATCCGGGCTGTTTGTGAAATCCGGGCAATCGGGTCGTGCGGCATGCAGGCGCTCGCGCAGGGCGGCGATGCCCGCCAGGGAAAAGGCGGTGATGTGCTCTTCCAACTCGTCGAGGCTGGCGGCATCGTACGAAATTTCCGGGTACAGCAGCGGAATGACGTTGCGGGCGAAATGATGGTGCAGGCTCTGCCCCACCACGCTCAGCGCACACAGGGCCACGGCGCGGCTGCGGCCCGGCTCGTCGAGCAGTTCGCGCACCGTTTCGGCCAGATAGTCCGCACGCGCGCCGATTACCTTGCCCACGATGTCGCCGATGACCCCGGTGGGATCAGTCATCTCGCGGATGAGCAGCCGGTTGTACCATTCCGGGCGGCGCGAACCGCGCGTGCGGTGCAACTGCGAACGGATGAAGGCGCGCAACCGTATTTCCGGATCCTCCGCCGAGGATACGGTGCCGGAGACATCGCCGGGGCCCGGCGCGGCCACGCCCGATACAGACGACGACGGGGGCAGCGGCGGTTCCGGAAAGGATTGCAGCAGCACCGCGCGGTACAACCCCTGCTTGTCGCCGAAATGATACTTCACCAGGGCCACGTTGACGCCCGCGCGGCGGCATATCTCGCGCAGTGACGCACGGTGGAAGCCCAGCTCCGCAAAGGTCTCTCCCGCGGCGGTCATGATGCGCACCCGGCTGTCCGGCATCTGGTCGCCCTGATTCCCGGCGGCGGCAAATGGGGCGGGGGCCATGGCACCGGCTGGCTCGGCACAAACCGGCTCGCTCTGGAGAGGGGTCTGTACCGGGGCCTGTGTCGGCACCTGGTCAAACGCCCGTTCCGAGGCCCGTTCCTGCGCGGGCACGGCCTGCGCGGTCGTGCGCGATTCGCGTCCGGTGGCAGCGGCGGAGGCGGTTGCGGC
>NZ_VSMK01000152.1 GCF_011682075.1 Nitratidesulfovibrio liaohensis | reverse complement strand
GGCCACCACGGCGGAAGCGCGCGACAGCAGCGGCGCCCAGCGCGGCAGGGCACGCTCGATGACCAGCACCCCGCCGTCGGGGAAGGACAACAGGTCCATGTCCTTGCGCACCACGTGGGCCAGGCCCGCGCCAGCACCGGGACTGACCGGGGTGCCGCCCAGCAGCAGCACGGGTGGACCGGAATCGGCACAACCATAGCCGCCAGGCAGGGGGCCTGATTCGGCGGCGGCGACATCCCCTCCGGCGGCGTCGGCACCGCCCACGGGCGCGCATTCGCCCTCCGGAAGCTCGTCGTGGCGCGCCTCGCGCAGGGGGCGGCTTTGCAGGATGGTCAGCTCGCCTTCCGGGCACACGGCCCATTCGATGTCCTGCGGCTCTCCGTAGAACACCTCGAATCCGGCGGCCAGCGCGGCTATTTCCAGGGCGCGGGCATCGTCGATGCACGGGGCGTCCACCATGTCCGGCGGCATGTCCTCCAGTCGCACGCCCTCGATGGGGTCGCGCACGAAGCGCTGGGGCTTGGCCGCTATCTGGCGCTGCGCCACCGCCATGGGCACCTCGCGCGAGACCACGAACACGTCGGGGCTGAAGCTGCCGTCCACCACGGCCTTGGGCAGGCCGGGCACGGCGTTGATGACCACGGTATTGTCGCGCAGGTCCAGCGGATTGCGGCTGTAGGCCACGCCGCCCGCCACCGCATCCACCATGACCAGGCAGCCCACGCACATGGGCACGTCCTCGTCGGGGATGCCGCGCGCCAGGCGGTAGGTCATGGCGGTGACGCCGTACTTGCTGGCCACGATGTCCTTGAAGGTGTCCAGCACGTCTTCGGGCGGCACGTTGAGTTCCGAGCGGTACTGCCCGGCAAAGGAGGCGTCCAGCGAATCCTCGCCCACGGCGCTGGAGCGCACGGCAAAGCGCACCTCGGCGCCCGTGCAGGTTCCGGTGCCCGGGTGCGGTGTCGTCAGTGCATCATGCGGGGGGGGCCCGGCCAGCCGTTCCACCTGCGCGGTGATGGCCTCGGCAAGTTCGTCGGGCACGGGGGCGGCCAGGATAAGCTGCTGGATGGACGCGGACAGGGCGAACACCTCGTCCAGCCGGGTGGCGTCCGCCGTCTGCACCCGCCGGTCGATCTCTTCCTGCAGCCCACCCGCCTCCATGAAGCACTGGTAGCCCGTGGCCGTGACCACGAAGCCGTCGGGCACGGTAATGCCGAGGCGGCGGCGGATTTCGCCCAGGTTGGCCATCTTGCCGCCGGTCTGGTCGGCCATGTCCACGCCGGTTTCGGCAATGGGCAGCACCAGCGGCCCGCCGCCCGCGCGCACGTGGGGGGCCACCACGGCCTCGATGCCCGCACGTATCTCGTCGAACTTCGTTTCCAGTTCCGGCCAGCGGTCGTCGGACAACGCGTTGAGGTGGCGCACGATCTGGAACACGCTGGCGCACGCGCGGGTGCAGGCCCCGCGCACGTAGGTCATGCCGAAGGGGCGCACCCCGCGCAGGGCCTCTTCCATGTCGGCCATGATCTCGAGGGCGCTCTTGTTGGCGGACAGCAGCAACCGGAACCGCGAGCAACGTTCGCGGTACAGCGCCCGCAGCCGCTCGGTTTCGGCGTCGGGCACGCCGCCGTCCTGTGCAGAGGGGTCCTGCCGCCGGAACAACGTGCCGAGTGTGTGGAAAAAGCCGCCCATGTCGCGTCCGCCGTGTCTGCGTCGTGATGTTCGCCGTCAGCCGATCATGCCGCCGATGTCGCTGCCAATGGTGCCGCCGGTTGTGCCTGTCTGGCCCCGCCCGGGCCGCTGCCCTGCCCGCGCCTCGCCGCTCAGGCGTGGCGCACGGCCTCGCCCAGCTTGAAAATCAGTTCGTTGATGGCCACGGGTTTGAGCATGTAATCGAACGCGCCCAGTTCCATGCCGGTCAGGGCCGCACCCAGGCTGGCATGCCCGGTCAGCAGCACCACCGGCACCTCCGGCCGCAGGGCCTTGATGCGCCGCAGCGTCTCCAGTCCGTCCATGCCCGGCATCTTCACGTCCAGCACCACCGCGTCGTAGGCGCCCTGCTCCACGCGCGCCACCGCGTCCGTGCCGTTGTCCGCCGTGTCCACCTCCATGCCGCGCCGTTCCAGCCGCTTGTGCATGAGGTCCAGGAATTCCGTCTCGTCATCCACGATGAGAATCTTCATGTCGTGGCCCTTTTTCGAAGATTTTCGGGGGAAGGGACCCTTTGAAAAGGGTCCCCTTCCCCCGGCCCCCATCCCCCCAAACTTTTCATTCGGGATGCGGGTGGGGCCGAGGGCGCCGTGCCCCCTCCATACGGGGGTGCAGAGGGCAACGCCCACTGCCCGCCGGAGGCGTACAAAAAACAGCCGCAGCTACCGCAAGTTGAGCAGGGTATCCTGCGTGAAGGCGGGCGGCGCGGTGGGCAGGTACACGGTGAAGGTGGCCCCGTTGCCGGGGGTGCTTTCCGCCACGATGCGGCCGCCGAGTTTTTCCATGATCGAGTAGCAGATGGCGAGGCCAAGGCCGGTGCCTTCGCCTGCCTTCTTGGTGGTGTAGAACGGGTCGAAGATGTGTTCGAGCACCTCGGGGGCGATGCCCCCGCCGGTATCGGTGACGGACACGAACACTTCCTGCCCGCCTTCGGTGGCCCCGGTGCGCACGGTGATGGAGCCGCCCTGGCCCACGGCGTCGATGGCGTTGTCCAGCACGTTCAGGATCACCTGCTGCACCTGGGCCGTATCGGTGGTGATGGCGGGCAGTTCGGCGTCGAAATCCTTGTGGATGGTGATGGACCTGTGCAGGGCCTCGCTTTCCAGAAACTTCACGGTCTGCTCGGTCAGCACGTTGAGGGGCACGTCTTCCTGCATGGGTTCCATGCGGCGGCCAAAGCCCAGCATGCGGTGGGTGATGCCCTTGGCCCGGTCCACGTGCTGCTCGATCTTGACGGCGGCCTCTTCGATCTCGGCGTGGTGGCCCATGCGGGCGGCGTCCTCTTCGGACAGCAGGTCGCGGATCCACCCGGCGTTCTCGCGGATGAGCATGAGCGGGTTGTTCACCTCGTGCGCCACCCCGGCGGCCAGCTTGCCGAGGGCGGCCATCTTGCTGGACTGCATGAGCGACGCATCCAGCATGGCCTGCCTGCGGTCGGCCTCGATGACCTTGTCCACGATGACGCGGGTGGTGAAGAAGGTGCCCAGGCAGATGACCACGGCCCCGCCCAGCAGGAACAGCACCACGATGAACTGGGTGTGCGCCAGGGGCGAAAGCGGCTCGCGCGGGTCGTCCATGACAACCAGCAGCCAGGGCATGTTCTCGAGCCAGGTCATGCCGGTGATCATGGGCCTGCCGTCAGTGCTGGCCACGGTGTCCACCACCACCCCGCGCTTGGCCCTGTCGGGCATGGTCAGGCTCAGCCCGGACTTGGTCATGATGGCACCGTTGTTGCGCGAATCGGATTGCAGGGTGCCGTCCACGGCCAGCAGAAAGGCGTCGCTGTTCGTGCCGGAATAGGCGCGGTGCAGCATGGCGCTGACGGCGGCGGAATCGATGGTGGCCCGCAGTATCCAGGCCCTGCCGTTCTCGCGGCGCATGACCGCGATGATGAAGTGCGGAAAACGGCGGAACCCGGTGAACACGTCGCTGACGTACTGGCCCTTCAGCATCACCTCGTGAAACCACGGCTCGTCGCGGTAGTTGGCGGCTTCGAGCGAATACGGCCCCACGTAGGCCACGTGTTCGCCCTGGTCGTTGATGACGCCGATGTCCACGTAGGAGCGGGCGTTGGACTGGATGACCCCGAAGATGGTGCCCAACCTGGCGGGGTCGGACAGTTCGCTGAACGGGTGGGTCCAGGCCAGGCTCTTGATCTGCGAGACACGCTCGGCAAGAAAGGTATCCAGCGCGCGGCGCTTGCTTTCGGTCACCGCTTCGATGCCCGAAACCATGCGCTCGTGGTAGGTCTTGGAAAACTGGAGATGGATGAAGAAGCCCAGCGCGAAGAGCGGCACGAGCGAAAAGGCGAGCATGGCGAAGGTGAGTCTGCGCCGCAGCCTGGTGTATCCGCCGATGTCCATCCAGCCTCCGTGGGCGGGCCGCCCCCGCGAAAGGGGCACCCGGAAAAGACCGCCCGAAAAAAAACACCGGGAAAAGGGCTTGGGGGGCGAAGAAGAGAACCGCCGTGTGCCGGCCACGGGCGTATGCCGACCATGATGCGGGCACGGTAACGGTCGTGGGCCCCATGCACCGGCCCCTGCCCGGCTGCGGCGCAATATCGTTGCAGGCACGGCACGCCTGTTTCGATAAAGGCACGCCGAAACGACGCTGCGGCAACCTCGCTCCCCCCTGTGGTGCGCCCGTGAAACACGGACGATGCAGGGGTCACCCCATGTGCTACAATTACCCGATCATCCAGCATTTTACAATCGCCGGAAGCACCCGAAACAGGGAAACACCCGTTTCGCGGACCGCCGGTTTCCGCACCGCAATCAACACTGTTTCCGCGATGGGGGGTCAGATGGGGGCGGCGGGGTCCACGGCCCGGCGCGGGCGGGCGTCGTCGCCGGACATGGCCTGTTCGGCCTCTGCCGCTGCCGCAAGATCGGCCTCTTCCAGCAGGCGGCGGCAGTCGGCCAGCATGGAGGCGCGCCGTTCGGCCAGTTGCGGCCCGTCGTTCATGATCATGTCCAGCTGGCGGGTATGGATGGTCATGTACCCGGCCACCAGCAGCATGCGCAGGGCATCCGGCTGGGGCAGGTTTTCGATGCGGGCCGACAGCGCGTCGCGGCGCACGGTGCAGGCAAAGCCGAATTCGCCCAGCAGCCCGGCCACGAATTCCACCCGGCGCACCCGGCGTTCGATGTTGGCGGCCCCGCCGCGCAACTGGAAGACCACGTAGTTTTCGGGGGTCCGGTCGCCCACCAGCGATTCCACGGCCACGAAGTGAAAGCCGAAACGCGAGTGCAGGCTGCAGTAATTGCGCGAAACCATGAAGTAGTTGCGCTCGGTGAAAAACGCGCTCTGGGCAGCCGGGTCCAGATGCGGGTTGGCCGTGGCCTCGAACATCACCGACAGGAAGCCCTTGGCGTCCACCGGCGGCGGCCCCTGCCACGGCACGGCGTTCATGCCGCGCCACAGGGTGCGCATGGGCACCGAGGCTACCCGCGCGATGGGCACCAGCGGGCCGTTGACATCCCCGTCGAAGCCGTCGTCCAGATTGACCACCCAGAACTGCTTGGGCACGTCGCACTGCAACTGCTTGACCCGTTGCGGCGCGTGGCGCTGCTGCGAGCCGAAGCGGAACATCTCGGCCACGGCCTTTTCGTGGCAGAAGCGGCCCAGGTCGTGGAAGGTGCGGCAGTTGGCCGACTTGAAGTCGGGCGAATCCGGGTCCAGGGTCAGGGGCAGCATGTGGTGGGCGGCGGCGTCCAGCGCCTGCAACACCGGGCTGCCGGGCATGAAGTTGCATTCGTGCGGGGCCGATTCGATGAAGGCCTCGATGCGGCCCGGGTACACCACACCCACATCCCCATGCACGGTGACCATGGCCCCCTGCTCCAGAAGGTCCAGCGGGCTGCCCTGCCGGAACGGGCCGAACACGGCGGGCTTGCCGAATTCGCGCGCCACGGCTGCCAACTGGCTTGAAATGCGGCCCCGCTCGGCCACCACGGCGCTGGCGCGGTCCAGCAGCATGC
Organism: Nitratidesulfovibrio liaohensis; assembly: GCF_011682075.1. GTDB lineage: Bacteria > Desulfobacterota > Desulfovibrionia > Desulfovibrionales > Desulfovibrionaceae > Cupidesulfovibrio > Cupidesulfovibrio liaohensis. Next base: position 84 of record NZ_VSMK01000152.1, on the reverse strand, counting down.
CCCAGTCGGCCAGGTCGCGCTCCACCACCAGCACGGCGCCATCGGGAAAGCTGCGCACGTCGTCCCGCTGGCGCACGATGTGCA
>NZ_VSMK01000151.1 GCF_011682075.1 Nitratidesulfovibrio liaohensis | reverse complement strand
AGGCGGCCAGACCGGCACCGCGCGGCCCGATGGCGCATCGTGCATGCCCCCCTGCGCAGTGCCGCCCCTTGCGCAGTGCGGGCGCCTTGGACTATCTGAGGGGTCTTCCGCGACGGCGGGCGCACCCCGCCCCGCCGCGCGCCCAACGAAGGAGCATGTTGCCCCCATGTGTGCCGACAAAACAGCCAGCGCAGGCGCCCCCACGGGACTTCCGCTGGCCTCGCCCAGCGCCGTGCGTCCCGAGGTGTGCGGGTTCAAGCCGTACACCCCCGGCCTGTCCATCGACGAAATCCGCGACAGGTACGGCCTTGCCCACGTCATCAAACTGGCCAGCAACGAAAATCCGCTGGGCACCTCGCCCGTGGTGCAGCACGCACTGCGACACAAGGCGAACCTGGCCTTTCGCTATGCCCAGTCGGGCAACCCGCGCCTGACGGCGGCCATCGCCGCGCATCACGGCGTGCCTGCGGAACGCGTGGTGGCGGGCAACGGCTCGGACGAGATCATCGACCTCATCGTGCGGGTGCGGGCCGTGCCGGGCGTGCACAACGTGGTGGCGTTCAACCCGTGCTTCAGCATCTATGAATTGCAGACCCGGCTGGCGGGGGTGGAATTCCGGCAGGCGCCATTGGCGGCGGACTTTTCCTTCGACTGGGACGGCCTGATGGCGCTGGTGGACGACGCCACCGCCGTGGTCTTCGTGACCACGCCGGACAACCCCTCCGGCTTCTGCCCGCCCGTGGCCGACCTGGAAAGGCTGGCCCGCGCCCTGCCCTCCGGCTGCCTGCTGGTGGTGGACGAGGCGTACATGGACTTCTGCGGCGACGAGTCGGCCCACTCGCTGCTGGGGCGCATCGACGAATTCCCCAACCTTGCCGTGCTGCGCACCTTTTCCAAAAGCTTCGGGCTGGCCGGGCTGCGCCTGGGCTACGGCATCCTGCCCGTGCAACTGGCCGACTACCTGCGCCGGGTGCGGCTGCCGTTCAGCGTGAACATTTTGGCAGAAGAGGCGGGCCTGGCCGCGCTGGCGGACGACGTGTTCCGCGCCGAGACCCTGCGGGTAACCAGCGAGGGACGCGCTGCGCTGATGGAGGGGCTGACCGCGCTTGGTTGCCACGTGTACCCCAGCAAGGCCAACTTCGTGATGTTCCGCCCGGCCCCGTCCTGCAAGAGCGCGGCGCACCTGTTCGAGGAACTGCTGCGGCGCGGCATCATCATCCGCCCGCTGAAAAGCTATGGCCTGCCCGACCTTTTGCGCGTCAGCGTGGGCAGCCCGGACGAGAACGCGGCGTTCCTGAAGGCTGCCGGGGAGATCATGGCCCATGCCTGATACGTGTCGCGCCTGCTCCTGCGCGGGCAAAGGCATTGCCGCCAACGCTTCGCCCGCCGCATCCCCCTCCGTACCGGTGGTCACGCTGGACGGCCCGGCTGGCGTGGGCAAGACCACCCTGGCCAAACGGCTGGCCGACGCGCTGGGCGTGGCCTATCTCGATACCGGGGCCATGTTCCGCACCCTGGCCTGGAAGCTGGGCCCCGGTGCGCACGAACTGCCGGAAGGCGACCTACGCGCCCGGCTGGAAGGCTTCTGCTTCGCGCTGTCAGGGGCGGGCGGGGCATCCGTGCTGTCCTGCAACGGCGTGCCCGTGGGCGAGGAAATCCGCACCGAGGAAGTGGCCGCGCTGGCCTCGCGCATCGCGACCCTGCCGGTGGTGCGCGAACGGCTGAAGGCCGCGCAGCAGGCGCTGGGGGCCTCGTGCGCCCTGGTGGTGGAAGGCCGCGACATGGGCACCGTGGTGTTTCCCGCGGCGCGCCACAAGTTCTTTCTGGACGCCACGCCGGAGGAACGCGCCCGCCGTCGCTGCCAGCAACTGGAAGCACAGGGCCAGCCCGCCGACCTTGCCACCATCGCCGCCCAGATCCGCGAGCGCGACGACATGGACCGCAACCGCGCCGTGGCCCCGCTGCGCCCCGCCGCCGACGCCGTGACGGTGGACACCACCACCCTCGACATCGACGGGGTGTTCGCGGAACTGACCCGGCACATCACCGCGCGCGGTGGACTGTAGACCACCCGCTGACATCCCGATTCAAATGACGCGGCCCGCGCTTCTCATGAAGTGCGGGCCGTTCCATTTCAAGGACAGTTTTCACACTGCCTCCGGCGGGCAAAGGGCTTTCGCGCGTTGCGATCGCCATCCGTAATGCTCGAAGACTCGCATAACGGCTGCCGTGCGTTGCACTCACGTTTCGGCGTAACCGTGGATAAACATACAAACCATGGCGCCGCGAATATACCTCTCTACCTCCACAAAAAAACATCCCCGCCGCGTTACCGCGACAGGGATGCAACGAACCAAATGAAAAGTTTGCGGGAGGGTTGGGGGTTCGGGGGAAGGGAGGGGGCTTTTCAAAGCCCCCTCCCTTCCCCCGGTTATCCTCAATACTCTTACAAATCCGTTTGCGAACTCGCAACGCCGCTGCGATCCAGCACATGGAAAATCAGCGACAGGATCATGCCCACCACGGTGGCGAGGGCCATGCCCTTGAGCTGCACCGAGCCCACCTGCACGGGCACGCCGCTGATGCCGGTGATGAACACGATGGCGGTCAGGGTGAGGTTGGCGGGCTTGGAGTAGTCCACGCGCGATTCCACCAGCATGCGGATGCCCGAGGCGGCGATGACGCCGAACAGCAGGATGCAGATGCCGCCCATGACCGGGGTGGGGATGGACTGGATGAGCGCGGACAGCTTGCCCACGAAGGCCAGCAGGATGGAGATGACGGCGGCGCCGCCGATGACCCACACCGAGTACACGCGGGTGATGGCCATGACGCCGATGTTTTCGCCGTAGGTGGTGGTGGGCACGGAACCGAAGAAGCCGGACAGCACGGTGGACACGCCGTCGCCCATGAGCGAGCGGTGCAGGCCGGGGTCGCGGGTCAGGTCGCGCTGCACGATGTTGCCGGTGACCACCAGATGGCCGATGTGCTCGGAAATGACCACCAGCGCGGCGGGGATGATGATCAGGATGGTGTTGATGTCGAACTTGGGCACGTACACGGTGGGGGTTGCCAGCACGGGGGCGGCGGCCACGCCCGCGAAGTTCACGGCGCCAAGGGCCATGGACACCGCGTAGCCCACGGCAATGCCGGTCAGCACGGGAATGATGGCCATGAAGCCCCGGAACAGCACCGAGCCGAAGGCCACGGTGAGCAGGGTGGTCATGGAGATGATGATGGCGGTGGAATTGTACACGCCGTTGGCGTCGGGCATGACGCCCGCCATGCCGGTGGCCACCCCGGCCAGTTCAAGGCCGATCAGGGCCACGATGGGCCCCATGGTGGCGGGCGGCAGCACCACGCCGATCCATTCCGGACCGAACTTCCAGATGATCAGGGCCACGGCGATGAAGATGCAGCCGGAGGCGATGAACCCGCCCAGCGCATAGGAATAGTTGGCGCCCCACATGGCCTGGTCCGCGCCCAGCACCACGAACACGGGCGACAGGAAGGCGAAGCTGGAGCCGAGGAAAGCCGGGGCCTTGCCCTTGCAGAGCACCAGGTAGATCAGGGTGCCGATGCCGTTCATCAGCAGCACGATGGCCGGGTCGATCTTGAACAGGGTGGGCACCAGAACGGACGCCCCGAACATTGCGAAAAGGTGCTGGAAGCTCAGGGGAATACCCTGAAGAAACGGTACCTTTTCCTCCACCTGGATGGTCTTTCTGGCCATTGCCCTCTCCGAAAAGTGCTGATGTGGTGTGTGCATGCGCGCGGCGCGCGGGCGCGGGGCCGTTGCGCGGCGCGGTTCGGGCAACCGCCCTGCCGCCTTGCGGAAAACCTGTGTTCGTGCGGCGTGCCCGGCATTGCCGGGGCCGTGCCGCAGGGTATGACGGGGAACGGCGAGGCCCCCCGTAAAAAGGGGCGGGACATTTGCTGTCCCGCCCCGTGGTGCGCCTTATTTGGTGCCGAATATCTTGTCGCCCGCGTCACCAAGGCCGGGCAGGATGTAACCGTGCTCGTTGAGCCGTTCGTCGACCGAGGCGACGTAAATGTCCACATCGGGATGGCGGTCGGTGACCTTCTTGATGCCTTCCGGCGCGGCCACCAGGAACAGGCCCTTGATCTGCGGGCAGCCCGCTTCCTTCAACAGGTCGATGGTGGCGTTCAGGGTGCCGCCGGTGGCCAGCATGGGGTCGATGATGATGGCCATGCGCTCTTCTATGTTCTTGGCCAGCTTCACGTAGTACTTCACCGGCTCAAGGGTTTCCTCGTTGCGGAACATGCCCACGACGCTCACCTTGGCGCCGGGAATCATGTCCAGCAGGCCGTCCAGCATGCCAAGGCCCGCGCGCAGGATGGGCACCACGGTGATCTTCTTGCCGCGGATCTGGTCCACCTCGACAGGCCCGGCCCACCCCTGTATGGTTACCTTCTCCGTTTCGAGGTCCTTGGTGGCCTCGTAGGTAAGCAGGCGGCATATTTCGTTGGAAATGGCCCGGAACTCGCTTACCGGCACGTCGTGCTGGCGCAGGATGCCCAGCTTGTGCTTGACCAACGGATGATTCACCACGGTAACGGCCACGATAGGTCTCCTTGTCTGTCTCGGTGTGCAGGGGCGCTTGCCCCCCAAACGCACAGGTTGTAAAAAACACGCCCCCATCGGTCAAGAGAAAGCACAACCGTTGCCAAACATGTCGAATTTACCGCCCCCCCAGGCCGAAACGCGCACCCACTCCTTCACCGTCGCCCCCGAACACGCCGGACAGCGCCTGGACCGCTTTCTGGGCGATGTCATGGCCGACCAGCGCGAAAGGGACGGCCACGGCGATGCCGTCTCCCGCGAGAAGGTCAAGCGGGCCATCCGCGAGGGCGCTGCCACTGTGCAGGGCCGCGCGTGCACCGTGCCCAACACCCGCGTGGAGCCGGGCCAGACGGTAACCCTCACGCTGGCCGTGCCCGCCGCCAGGGTCACGCCCGAAGACGGCGACCTGGCCGTGCTGTACCGCGATGCGGCCATCGCCGTGCTGGACAAGCCCGCAGGGCTCACCGTGCACCCCTGCCCCAGCTGCCCGGAAGGCACGCTGGTGCACCGGCTGGTGCGCCACTTTCCCGAACTGGCCGCGCAAGAGGGCTTTCGCCCCGGCATCGTGCACCGCATCGACAAGGACACCAGCGGCCTTTTGCTGGTGGCCCTGACAGAGGCGGTACGACTGGAACTGTCGCGGGCCTTTGCAGCGCGTGAAGTGCACAAGGAATACCTGGCCCTGGTGCACGGCGTGCCCAAGGCACAGGGCGAACTGGAGGCCCCCATTGGCCGCCACCCGCTGCACAAGGTGAAGATGGCCGTGGTGCCGGAAAACCGTGGCGGCAAGCCCGCCCGCTCGGCTTGGCGGGTGCTGCTGGCCGACCCGGACGGACGCTTCGCCCTGGTGGCGGTGCGCATCTTCACCGGGCGCACTCACCAGATACGAGTGCACATGGCCCATCTGGGGCACCCCCTGTGGCAGGACGCAGTGTACGGCCCGTCGGAAGCCGTGCCGCCCGCAGCGGGCGAACTGCCGGACTTTCCCCCGCGCCAGATGCTGCACGCCTGGCGCCTGTCGTTCCGGCATCCGGAAACGGACAGGGACATGCACTTCACCTGCCCGCCCCCGCCGGACTTCGTCGCGCTGGCCCTGCGCCTGTCGCGGCGCATGCAGCGGGTGGTGGTGACCGGCTCGCCGGGCTGCGGCAAGTCGGCCCTCATCCGCCAGTTGGGCGAGGCGGGCCTGCCGGTG
>NZ_VSMK01000150.1 GCF_011682075.1 Nitratidesulfovibrio liaohensis | reverse complement strand
GCCGCGAACGCCTCGCGCTTGCCAAGGCCCGCCGCGATCACGCGCGGCACCGCCAGGTCCGGGTGCCCGTGGAACACGGCGACCTCGTCCTTTTTGCCCCGAAAATCGCGCACCGCCGGGGCAATGCCCAGCCACGGCGCGGCCTCCAGCAGTTCCGGCGCCGCGTCCGCAAGGGCCTCGCCCTCGAACAGGAACACGATCACCGCGTCCGCACGCCACTGGGCAGGACCGCCCACCTGAAAGCGAATGTCCACGTCACACCTCCATCACGCGCCTCTCCGGCGCGATTCATTCAGGATAATCCTTGTCGGAAAAAGAAGGAACCGGGGGAAGGAACCTTTTGGGAAAGGTTCCTTCCCCCGGACCCCCATCCTCCAAAACTTTTCATTCGGGTTGTTGCAACGGCACCCGGCACGACAGCCCGTGCTGCGTGCCCGATTATCCACAATGAAACGTTTTGGGGGGAGGAGGGAGGGGTCCGGGGAGGGAGGACCTCCCCGGTTCGCCTGTCCCTTCAACGCATTAAAAATCCAGACCGTACGTCTCGATAAACTGCCCGATGCGGGCACGCGCGGCCTGCATGCGCTCGCGCAGTTCCACCTTGTAGGCGGCCAGATCCAGCTGACGGCGCGCCACGCCGGTGCGCATGGCGGCTTCGGCCACGGCCGGGGCCACCCATTCGATGACGCGCGGGTCCAGCGCCTTGGGGATGATGTAGTCCACGCCGAAGGCCAGTTCCGAAATGCCGTAGGCGGTCAGCACCTCGGCGGGCACGGACTCGCGCGCCAGAGCGGCCAGGGCGCGGGCGGCGGCCAGCTTCATTTCCTCGTTGATGGCGCTGGCGCGGGTGTCCAGCGCGCCCCGGAAGATGAACGGAAAGCCCAGCACGTTGTTGATCTGGTTGGGGTAGTCCGAGCGCCCGGTGGCCATGACCACGTCGGCGCGGGCGGCCCGAGCGTCCTCGTACGAAATTTCCGGGTCGGGGTTGGCGCAGGCGAAGATGATGGGGTTCGGCGCCATGGAACGCACCATGTCCTGGGTGACCATGCCGCCCACGGACAGGCCCAGGAAGCAGTCGGCGCCGCGCATGACGTCGGCAAGGCTGCCGTGGTCCTGCTCCTGCGCGAATTCGGCCTTCTGGGCGTTCAGGTCGGTACGGCCCTTGTGGATGAGCCCGCGCGAATCGAACATGTACACGTTCTTGCGCTGCACGCCGAACGATTCGAAGAACCTGGTGCAGGCGATGGCCGCAGCCCCCGCGCCGCTGATGACCAGCTTGACGTCCTCGGGCTTGCGGTTCGTCAGGTCCAGTGCCGCAATGAGCCCCGCGCCCGAGATGATGGCCGTGCCGTGCTGGTCGTCGTGGAACACCGGAATGTCCATCTGTTCGATGAGCGTCTGTTCCACCTCGAAGCATTCCGGCGCCTTGATGTCCTCAAGGTTGATGCCGCCAAAGGTGGGTTCCAGCATCTTCACGAATTCGATGATCTTCTTGGGATCCTTCTGGTCGATGGACAGGTCGTACACGTCCACGTCCGCGAAAATCTTGAACAGGACGCCCTTGCCTTCCATCACCGGCTTGCCCGCCAGCGGCCCGATGTTGCCAAGCCCCAGCACCGCCGTGCCGTTGCTGACCACGGCCACCAGATTGCCCTTGTTGGTGTAGTCGTAGCCCAGCGAAACATCGGCATGGATGGCGCGGCACACATCGGCAACGCCGGGGGTGTAGGCCATGGAAAGATGCTTCTGGGTGGTGCAGGGCTTTACGGGAACCACCTCGACCTTTCCGGGGTGGCCGCTGGAGTGGTAGCGCAGCGCCTCATCCTTGGTGAACAGGGCCATGAATGCCTCGCTTGTCGTTGACGGTGCGGAAAAGGGAACGAACTCCGCGTCCGGCAGGGGTGCCTGCCCGCGGTCGACTGCATGTCCTTACGTCCGGGCAACGTAGTGCAGCGGCGCATCCATTGCAAGCCGCGCCGCACCCTGCTTGCCGCGCAGAACAAACCGGGATAGTTTCAGGAATGCTCCGCCGTCGCCTGCTCTCGCCCCTCATCCTGCCGGTGTACTCGTTCGCGGCCACCATCCTTGCCGGGGCCGCGCTGCTGTACCTGGACATCAGCCATGCCCCCTCCGCGAACAGCCAGGGGCTGGCCTTCGTGGACGCGCTGTTCACCGCCACCTCCGCCGTGTGCGTCACCGGCCTGGCCGTGGTGGACACGGGCACCACCTTCAGCCGGGCCGGGCAGTGGATCATCCTGGTGCTCATCCAGCTTGGCGGCCTTGGCATCATGACCTATTCCAGCCTGCTGGTGTTCCTGCTGCGGCGGCGCGTGTCCCTTACCGACAAACTGGCCGTGGGACAGGCCCTGATGCACGATCCGTCGTTCCATCTGGGGCGGTTCCTGTACCGGCTGGTGCGCACCATCCTGTGCATCGAACTGGCGGCGGCGTGCCTGCTGTACATCTTTGCCCCGCAGGGCATGGGCGCGTTCGGCGCGCTGTTTCACGCCGTGTCGGCCTTCTGCAACGCGGGCTTCGGCCTGCGGCCCGACAACCTGATGCCGTGGCAGGAACACACAGGGGTGAACCTGGTGATCATGTTCCTGATCGTCGTCGGGGGCATCGGCTTTTCGGTCATCGATGAACTGCTGGGGGCCGCGCGCACCAAACTTGCCGGCAAGCCCTACCGCCCCCTCAGCCGCCACACCCGGCTGGTGCTGTCCACCACCGCGTTCCTCATCGTGGCCGGGGCCGCGCTGATCTGGCTGGCCGAATACCTTAGCGACTACACCGGGCTCAGCCCCACCGGGCTGGTGCTGCCCGCCTTCTTCCAGTCCGTCACCTGCCGCACCGCGGGCTTCAACACCATGGACATCTCGCGGCTGACCGACTTCACCCTGATGGTGATGATCTGCCTGATGTTCGTGGGCGGGTCGCCGGGGTCATGCGCGGGCGGCATCAAGACCACCAGCTTCCGGGTGCTGGCCGGATTCGTGGAAATGCAGTTGCGCGGCAGGCGGCAGAACGTGCTGCTGGGCCGCGCCGTGGACGCCCCCACCCAAGCCAAGGCGCTGACCCTGTTCCTGTTCGCCATCATCGTGGTGACCGTGGGCACCATGGTGCTCAGCCTGACCGAGGGCGGCATCAGCCCGCACACCCACTCCCGGTTCGAACAGCTGGACCTGATGTTCGAAGTGGTATCCGCCTTCGGCACCGTGGGCCTGACCACCGGCGTCACCCCGCACCTGAGTGTGCCCGGCAAGATTTTGATAACCCTGCTGATGTTCATCGGCCGCATCGGCCCCGTCTGGCTGCTGGCCACCTTGCAGCATTTGCAGAGCGAACCCAAGTTCCGCTGGCCCGAGGTGGACTACCCCATCGGGTAGGCCGCGCGGGCAGGCGACGCATCCGGGAGCATCATCATGGTGAACGTGGCAAAGAAACTGGAAATCGGCATCGTGGGCCTTGGCAAGTTCGGCCTGCAACTGGGCCGCACCCTGACCGGCATGGGCCACACCGTGGTGGGCCTGGATACCGGCGAGGCCCGCGTGCGCCTGGCCCAGGACGTGCTGGCGCAGGTCTACCAGGCCAACGCGGCGGACATCGCGGTATTGCAGCAACTGCGCTTCCAGGACCTGGACATCGTGTTCGTGAGCGTGGGCGATTCCATGGAAACCTCGCTGCTGGTGGTGCTGAACCTTCAGGAGCTTGGGGCGCACAAGATCGGGGTCAAGGCTGCTTCCATCGAACACCGCAAGGTGCTCACGCGACTTGGCGTGGACCTGGTCATACTGCCCGAACACGACGTGGCCACCCACGTGGCCCACCGGCTGGCCAACCCCGGCATGCTCGACCTGCTGCCCCTGGGCGGCGGGGTGCTGGTGCAGGAACTGGTGGTGGACAAGTGGGCGGGCCGCACCCTGCTGGACCTGAAGCTGGTCAACGACTACGGGGTGATGGTAGTGGCCGTGAAGTCCGCGGGCGGCAAGGAGTATCGTTTTGTGCCGCAGGCGCACGAAACCCTGGACCGCGGGGATGCGCTGGTGGTCATCGGCAAGCAGGAGGATGTGTTGCGGCTGGTGCCGTAAGGGGCGGAGGCGCGGCGAGTGGGGAGGAAGATTACCGCCCTAATGCATGCGGCTTCTACGAAGAACACGCCAGCACTGTTGATTGCCCTCGATTTCGTTATGTCTCCGACTGGAGTGGAGGGCTGCCGCCATGGTGGGCACGGCCTCTACGAAGACAGTCCTGCCCTTTTGATTACCCTCGGTTTCGTTATGTCTCCGACGGGCAAGGGGCCGCAGAGCGGCGACCCCCTGGACCCCCAACGTATCCTGCACCGCATTCCTTTCGTCGCCAGCTTCCCGTCGGCGCGGAACGCCTCCGAGTGATCTGGCGACGGGAATGCGATGTGCACGAATCTCCCGGTGCCCTCATCTCAGTCGGGGGCCTTGCCCATGCCCCCGTTGCGACGCATGTGCCGCCGTCAAGGCCCGGCGGCACACGCTTCTACGCGCGGGGTGTTTCCGTTGGACAAGATAGCGCACTGTTCCCACTTTTCGGTCTGTCGTGCTGGCCCAAACAGCGGGCCCCTATTGTCTGTCGTCTTCCCCTCGACCGGCACGACTTCAAACGCAACCTTGGTGCGGCGATACGCGTCCGCAGCCGGAGATCACCGCCGAGGCTTTGCGAGGCGGTAGCTCCGGCGTCGCGGATGCGCGCCGCAAGGGACGTGTTGGGCGAGGCACTCCAGTGCAGCAATGGGGCGGCGAGAGTGACGCGCACATGCGCATTCCGCCGGCAGATCACCCGAAGGCGTCTACGCCGGAGGGAAGCTGCCCGGCACAGGAATGCGGTGCAGGATACGTCGGGGGTCCAGGGGTGGCCAAGCCCCCCTGGAGCGCGGGGATGCAAGGGGCCATCGCTCAATGGCCCCTTGCCCGCCGGAGGCATAACGAAATCGGGAATGAGCAAAGAGGCACAACTGTCTTCGTACAAGCCGCTCTCGATAATGCACAGCCTCATCTTCTTAATTTTCTTGGACTTTCCCCAAAAGCCCACCCCCACCACCCCATACTTCCCGTTCTTGTCAAATCACGCTATACATCCCAGCTTGGAGTACCACGCACCATGTCGAGACGCTGGGTAGAGGCCAATCTGGCCGAGTTCGCACGGGACGTCATGCGGGATTTCTGCATGGCGAGCGTCGTGCTTGAGGGGCAGTTCCACCGCTTCGACGAGGCCGGTGCCGTTTCCTTCCCCGTCATGCGCGACCTTCTGGGCGAAATGATGAACAAGGGGCTGCTCTGGCGTCTGAAGGACACCGCGCACCACCTCTTCCGCAATGACCCGGCGCAAGACCCTGTGGCGCCCATGCTGGACTGGGCCGTGGGCTACGCCTTTCACGAATGCGTGAAGCTGAAGGAAGACGCCTACCAGCACCAGCACTACGCGCCGCAGTACCGGGCCCTGCGAGAGCAGGACATGGGGGAGGAACTGCGGGCCATCGTCGAGCCGCTCGCATCCATGCTGGCCCAGACACGGGAAAGCATGGAGCGCGAAATCCGGCGCATCCGCTACATCCTTGGCCGCATCCGCAGGCTGATGTGCCTGTACTACGCCGCCCATGGCGGCAACCGGCTGCTGGCCCGGCTGCTGTTCGACCGCGACGAGCTTGTGCGCTCGGTGTTCGGCGAAGAGTACGACCTTTTGCTGCAAGGATTGTACGGCGACAAGCCGGAGCGCATGTTCATCCAGGCAGGGGAGTCCCTGCTTGACGGCGGCAGGCCCGAAGACGCCCTGCGCGCCGCGCACGCCGCCGTGGCCCTGGCGCCCGACTGCC
>NZ_VSMK01000149.1 GCF_011682075.1 Nitratidesulfovibrio liaohensis | reverse complement strand
CCACGCCCGCCCCTGCGGGCGTCAGTCCGGCTGCCGGGCGCACCAACAGCGCGGGGCGCGCCGACGAGGCCAGCATGTCCCCGGCAAGGCCCCGCCGGACCGGGTTGCGGTGCATGAACGCGTAGACGAAACCAGCCAGCAGCAGGACAAGGGCAAGAACGATCAGCTTGGGCATGGGTCACCTGGTTATGTTGGCCATTGGGGCATGGCAACACGCGAGACAGTGAAAGGTGTGCAGACCGATACGGGCAGGCACGGCACAAGCCGCACCTGCCCGTTCAGCTACTTTTCGCTGGGCAGATTGCTCACGGGTTCCATGCGCCCCGCCATGCGCCCCAGATTGCGCACCTGTACCTTGCTTGAATCAGACGCGAAGCGCTCCGCCATCGCCCCCGCCTCAGGGTAGGCCAATACCGTGAACGCCGCGCGCGACCGCGCCTCGAACTCTCCCAGCAGGGCCGCCGCGTGTCCGGCTGGCTGCTGCCCGGCGTCAAGGGCATCCGTCAATTGTTCCCCCACTCCGGCAGGTATGGGCTCGCGGTATTCCACCACCAGCTTCACCGCCCGGAAGTCGGACAGTTGCGTGTAGCGCCGCACCAGCCACCGCCACTCCCCCTCGTCGGCGTGCAGCGTGGGCGGCGCGGGCAACATGAGGGCGAACGGGTCCGCCGATGCAGGCATCAGAAACGTTGCGCCGATGAAACGCGCAGGACCAGTGGCATAGGCGTCGCGCCGCACTTCACGCCAAGGGCTGGAAACGTCCAGTTCCCACTGCCAGCCGCCAGGCACTTCGCTCAGCAGCACGGCCAGTTGGCGTTCGCGTGTGACATCGGCGTAGAAGGCCCAGCCCACGTCGGCGTGCCGCAGCCCCAATTCCGTATCCAGCAAGGGAGACGCCGCTCCGCTGCCCAGCAGGTCGAACCCGGCGGCCGGACGTACCAGCACCGGCGGACGCGATGACGACACGACATCCTTGCCGCTCAGGCCGCGCGTAAGCGGCGCGCAGGCGGTCACAAGCAGGACGGCTGCCGCCACCAAGAGTAACGGGAAAAAACGGGATGACCAAAAGGCGGCACGGGCGGGACGCCTTCCGAAAAGATGCAGCCTCAACATGATTGTCTCCTTTGCGGGCTGTACGGCCCATCGACCGTCTGCCGGCCAGACCGCGAACCTGCCAAGTCGCCCATACGACCGGAAGGGCACCCCGGGCATGCGCACGCACGCCTCCGGTCACCCCCGCCCTCCTTCCGGCAAGTCCGCCAGCCGGGCAGTCACGCACGCCATACAGCGTAACCACTGCCGCAGAAAAATCCAGCCCTGCAAACGAGAAAAGGCCGCCCCGTTGGGGGCGGCCCTCCCGTAAACCGTGCCGGGATGGAGAGGCGTCTTCTTCGTCCCTGGCGCGGGGTCTATCGTGCGCTCATGGCGCGCAGCAACCCGGTGCCCGCGGTGTACCCCCCCGGTTGTACGCCGGTTCCGCAGGGCCGGTGTCCGCATCCATCCCCGCCGCATGGGCAGGAAGGAAATGCGGCCTGGCTTCCGTCCGCTAGTCCGCCTGTTTGCGAATGAAGGACGGAATCTCGAACTCGTCCTCGTCGAAGATGAAGTCCTCTTCGCCGGGGGCGTGGGTATTGATGCGGTTCACCGTGGCCTGCACCTGGCCCTGCTTGCGCAGGTAGGCGGGAATGCTGCGGTCGTCGTCGGAAAACCCGCCAAGGCCACGCGGCTGCGCAGGCTGCGGGGCGGGCTTGGCCTGCTGCATCTGTTCCGCGCGCGGCTGCGCGGCGGAGCGGGGAGCGGGCTGGGCCTGTCCCAGGGAACCGCCCTTGCGGAACGGGGTGACGGTGCCCGACTTGCCCGCGCCTTCAACACCCACCATGTCCGCGTCGATGCCGGTGGCAATGACGGTGATGCGCATTTCCTCGCCCGCCGTGTCGTCGAACACGGTGCCGAAGAAGATGCGCGCGTCTTCGTGCGCGGCTTCCTGGATGATCCCGGCGGCTTCGCTGACTTCGTCGATGGTCAGGTCCGGTCCGCAGGTGATGTTCATGAGCACGCCGCGCGCGCCGTCGATGGACACGTCTTCCAGCAGCGGGCTGGTGATGGCCTTCATGGCGGCCTCGCGGGCGCGCGATTCGCCGCGGGCGATGCCCGCACCCATCATGGCCAGGCCCGATTCGCCCATCACCGCCTTCACGTCCGCGAAGTCCAGGTTGATGAGGCCGGGCACCATGATCAGGTCGGAAATGCCCTTCACCGCGAAGTACAGCACTTCATCGGCCTTCTTCAGCATTTCGACGAAGGTGGCCTTCTTGGGGGCCAGGGACAGCAGGCGGTCGTTGGGAATGGTGATCAGGCTGTCCACATGCTCGCGGAATTCCGAGATGCCCACTTCCGCAGCTTCAAGGCGCTTCTTGCCTTCGAAGAAGAACGGCTTGGTGACCACGCCCACGGTCAGCGCGCCAAGTTCCTTGGCCGCCTGCGCGATGACTGGGGCCGCGCCGGTGCCGGTGCCGCCGCCCATGCCCGCGGTGACGAAGACCATGTCGGCCTCGCCGATGGCGTCCTTGATGGCGCTCATGCTTTCAAGGGCGGCATCGCGGCCGATGCCGGGGTTGGCGCCCGCGCCAAGGCCCTTGGTCAGCTTGTCACCGAGCTGGATCTTGAGTTCGGCGGAAGACCGGCTAAGGGCCTGGATATCGGTGTTCGCCGCAATGAAGGTAACGCCCTTCAGCGCGGAGGATATCATGTTCTGGACCGCGTTGCCGCCACCGCCGCCGACGCCGATGACCTTGATCTTCGCAGTGCTTTCGGCATCGATCTCGTGAAATTCCATACGCCTCTCCTTGTCCGAATGACTATTCCGTTGGACCCGCGGTTTACGAGATGTCGGAGAACCATTTGCGCATGCGCGACAGCACGCGGTTGAACACGTTTCCGTCGCGGATGCGGAACTTGAGTTCAAGGCCCTCCTTTTCGGCGCCGTAGCGCAAAAGCCCCACGGCGGTGGCGAACTTCGGGCTGTTCACCACGTCACGCAGCCCGCCCACATTCCGGGGGTAGCCGATGCGGGTAGGCATGTTGAAAATCTGCTCGCCAAGTTCCTGGCACCCGTCGATGAGGGCCGTGCCGCCGGTCAGCACCACGCCCGCCCCGATCATGTTCTTGAAGCCGGAGCGGACGAGTTCCTGATCCACCAGCGACAGGATCTCCTCCATGCGGGGTTCGCAGATTTCGGCAAGCACCTGGCGCGACAGGCGGCGCGGATCGCGCCCGCCCACGCTCGGCACCTCGATGAGGTCGTCGTTGCGCACAAGGTCGGCCATGGCGCAGCCGTACTTGACCTTGATCTTTTCGGCCGAAACCATGGGGGTGCGCAACCCGAACGCGATGTCGTTGGTCAGGTTCTGTCCGCCCAGCGCAAGCACGCCCGTGTGCTTGATGGAATCGTTGGAGAACACGGCGATGTCGGTGGTGCCGCCGCCAAGGTCGACGAGGGCGACGCCAATCTCCCTCTCTTCCTCGGTCAGCACGGCCTTGCTGGAGGCCAGCGCCTCGAGCACGATGTCCGACACGTCGAGCCCGCTCCTGTGGCAGGAACGCACGATGTTCTGGGCGGATGTCACGGCGCCCGTGACGATGTGCACCTTGACCTCGAGCCGCACGCCCGCCATGCCGAGCGGGTCGGCAATGCCGCGCTGGTCGTCCACGATGTATTCCTGCGGAAGGATGTGGATGACTTCGCGGTCCAGCGGAATGGCCACGGCTTTCGCCGCGTCAAGCGCGCGTTCCACGTCTTTGGGGCCCACCTCGCCGCCCTTGACGGCGATGACGCCATGACTGTTGAAGCCCTTGATGTGGCTGCCCGCGATACCCGCATAGACCGAACGGATTTCGCAGCCGGCCATCAACTCGGCTTCTTCGAGAGCTTTCTTGATGGACTGGACGGTCTGCTCGATGTTGACCACCACGCCCTTGCGCAGGCCGGTGGAGGGACTGGTGCCGATGCCGACGATATCGACCCCGTCGGGCGTGGCTTCACCCACGACCGCGCAGATTTTCGTGGTACCGATATCAAGGCCGACAATCAGATCCGACTTGGGCATCTGCTACTCCTGTTTACGCGATGCCGAACGGGTGCCATGGGGGCTGCCCGTGCGGTTTCGCACTGCCGGGTCAGCCGCCGAGGGCGGCGTCCTTCTGTACCCAGACGTTGACGCCCCCCGCCTTTACCTCGCGGACCTGCTTCAATTCGCCCCGACGGGCAAGGTCGTCGAGCACCTTACCCAGCCTGTCGAGGTTGCCGCGCCAGTCTTCCAGCGCGACACTGAGCCGCAGGTCGCTGTTTTCCAGATACAGTTCCACGCCCTTGCCAGGGCTGAGGCGCACCCACGAAACCAGGGCGATATCCACGGGCAGCCTGGCCCGCTTCAGATCGCCGGTTATCTCGGGCAGCCGCTCCAGCGCGTCCTCCGCCCCCGCTTCGACTTCCAGCGTGGGCAGCGAGGTGAACCGGCCCGCCCCCACCGGGGCGATGATGTTGCCGTGTTCGTCGGCGTAGAGCAGTTCTGCGCCGCGCTGTACCCAGAACTTCGGTTCCCGTTCAGCGACTTTTATCGCAAATCCGTCAGGAAGCAACCTTTTTACGGACACTTCCGTAATCCAGGGGTTGCGTAGCAGCCCGGACTCCATGTCCGCGATATTCACCGCAAGACTGTTCGCACCGGGGGCAATACCCGCCAGCCCCAGAATTTCCTCTTGTCTTAACCTCAAATTGCCGGAGACTTCAATAGTTTTGACTGCAAAATATTCAGATCTCGTCGCATATCTGTAGAGGTACAACAAACCTATGCTTATGCCGACAAGCAGAGATACGGATAACACCATGGTAAAGATCCATTTGGCGAACGACAGCAGCCCGTTGCCGGGATGCAGCGTGACTTTTTGCGGCTTCACGCTTTTTCTGCTGTACGCATTTTTCGCGCCTTTTTTTCCGCGCGACAACGCTATCGCCATGACCAGACCTTCACTTCAAGTTCAAGATCTATTTCAAAACGTTCACTCACGGCAACTTTTGCAAACTGCAGTAAACTGAAAGCATCTTTTGCAGTGCCATGCCCTTCGTTAACCATGAAGTTGGCATGCATCGTTGAAAACGACATATCACCGATGCGGTATCCCTTCAGCCCTGCCGCGTCCAGCAGCTTGCCAGCGGGATTCAACGGCGAGGGATTGCGGAACACACACCCCGCACTGTGTGACAGTACCGGTTGTGTCGCTTTTTTCTTCAGGTAGTTGCCACGCATGGCGGCATGCACCACGGCGCTGTCGCACCGCGCCAAGGCGAAAGTGGCGGCGGTGACAAGATACCAGCCGTCCAGCGGCGCGCCTGCCGCGTCCAGCACCTCAAAATGACGATAGCCGTAACGGAACCTGTCGCGGCCCAGCATCACGTGGCCCAGCGCGGGCGAGAACACGGAAACGGCATGCAGCGCGGCGCCGCATTCGCACCCGTAGGACCCGGCGTTCATGGCCACCGCGCCGCCAACGGCACCGGGTATGCCCGCCAGCCCCTCCATGCCGCACAGCCCCCACGAGGAGAGCCGTGACACCAGGCGCGGCAAACGTTGCGCCGCGCCCACGCGCACCAGCACGCGACCGTCCAGGGTTTCGCCGGTGATTTCCGGCGCGCCGTCAAAGGGGCCGCCGCCATCCAGCGCCACCACCACCACGGGCAGTTCGCCGTCGTCGGCAAGGATGTTGCTGCCGCAGCCCAGCATGCGCGGCTCTCCGCCAAGGCGGGCCAGCGCACCGGGCAACTCGTCCAGGTCCTGCGGCCCGGC
>NZ_VSMK01000148.1 GCF_011682075.1 Nitratidesulfovibrio liaohensis | reverse complement strand
CGCCCGGTGACGGCCACCGTGCCCACCACGCCTTCTCCGGCCCCGGCAAGCTCGCGCAGACCGGCCAGCACGGCGCGGGCCGCGCCGCCGTTGCCCAGCACCAGTGCCCTTTCGCACCGCCACCCTGCTGCCGCGCGCTGGCGCAACGGGGCCAGAAAGCCGGTAACGTCTGTGTTTTCGCCCAGCAGCTGCCCGTCGCGCCAGTACAAAGTGTTCACCGCGCCCACGGCGCGGGCGCGGTCGCTGACGCCGTCCAGCAGGGGCAGCACGGCTTGCTTGTGGGGAATGGTGACGCTGGCGCCGCGTATGGGCAGGGTGCGCACGGCGGTGATGAAATCGCCCACGCGGCCCGGCTCCAGCGGCCAGGCCATGTACACGGCGGGCACGTCCAGCAGGCCGAAGCCCCAGTTGTGCAGCAGGGGGCTCATGGTATGGCCGAGGGGGTGGCCGATGATGCCGTAGAGTTCGCGGGGCAGGAACGGATGTGCGGGCATGGGGCGGCCTCCGGCGGACGGCCCCTTTCACACAGGGGCAAATGTCCAGAACCACTGCGAGGCCCCTGCCTTTTATATCCAGACTGACCGCTGCAGTGGCAGTTTTTAGGGGGGAGCCTCAGCCGTTATGCGCGTCTTCGAGCATTACGGATGAGAACAGCAAAGCGGGGTTCGGGGAGGGAGACCCTTTGCGCTCTGCGGTCACCATCCGTAAGACTCGCGCGATGCGCTCGTCTAACGGCTGCCGCAAAGGGTCCCCTCCCCGATATCTCTCTTTTCTGTTGGGTTAAATAACCTTGTTCAGCGAATACTCGATGATGCCCTCGGCACCGGCGGAGCGCAGGCGGGGGATGAGGTCGCGCACAAGGTCGTTTTCCACCACGATTTCCACGGCGTACCAGGTGCTGTCGCGCAGCCCTGCCACGGTGGGCGAATTGAGGCTGGGCAGTTGGTCGAGCACGGCGTCCAGGTTGTGGGCGGGCACGTTCATCTTCAGGCCCACCAGCGAATCGGCGCGCAGGGCGCCTTGCAGCAAGAGGTCGATCTGCTCGATCTTGGCGCGCTTCCACGGGTCGGCCCAGGCGGCCTTGCCCGCGATGAGCACGGTGTTGGTCAGCAGCACCTCGGCGATGATGCGCAGGCCGTGGGCCTTGATGGTGGTGCCGGTTTCGGTGACCTCGACGATGGCGTCGGCCAGGCCTTCCACCACCTTGGCCTCTGTGGCGCCCCAGGAATACTGCACCTTGACGGGGATGCCCGCGTCTTCGAAGTAGCGGCGGGTAACGCCCAGCAGTTCGGTGGCGATGGTGCACCCGGCAAGGTCTTCCGGTCGCACGTAGGGCGAATCGCCGGCCACGGCCAGCACCCAGCGGGCCGGGCGGTTGCTGACCTTGGAGTAGACCAGGTCGGACACGGTGACCACGTCGGCCCCGGTTTCCAGCAGCCAGTCCTTGCCGGTCAGCCCCACGTCGAGCACGCCGTCCTCGAGGTAGCGGGGAATTTCCTGCACCCGGCAGAGGCGCGCTGTCAGTTCCGGGTCGTTGATTTCCGGAAAGTAGTTGCGGTGATGCTTGCGGATCTTCCACCCGGAACGGGCGAACAGGTTCACGGTGGCTTCTTCGAGCGAGCCCTTGGGAATGCCGATCTTCAGCATGTTGTTGCCGGACATTATTTGTAGACCTCCTTGGGGTCGAACACGCGGGGCGAGCAGATGACGGATGCGCCGTCCTTCAGCTCTCGGTAGAAACAGCTGCGGTACCCTTCATGGCAGGCCGCGCCGCCCTTCTGATCCACGAGCAGCAGCACGGTGTCGCTGTCGCAGTCCAGGCGCACGGCCTTGATATGCTGGGTATGGCCCGACGTGCCGCCCTTGTGCCACAACCGGCCACGGCTGCGGCTGAAGTAATGCGCCTCGCCGGTGGCGAGGGTGGCGTCCCATGCTTCTTCGTTCATCCAGGCCATCATCAGCACTTCACCTGTGGCGGCGCACTGGGCGATGGCAGGCACGAGACCGTTCATTTTCGCAAAATCGGGACGGAAGCCTTGTGCGGCGTCGGAAGCCTGAGCCATGTGCGATATCCTCGCGCGGGGAAATCCCCCAAGGGGTTGCGGGGCAAGGCCCCAAAAAGGTTGCCGGGCGCGGCCGGGCGGAAGCAGGCAGGCGTCGGCGCATGCCGCGTTTGCCCGGTGCATGGCCGCAAGGTGGCGAATCTAGCCGTTCCGTGTAACGGATGCAAGGCGGCGAGGGGACACCCCAAGGCCCACGGCCTTGCTCGCCCGTTCACATGCGCACGCGCTGCCCTCTTCGGCGTACCACACGCCGCGAGGGGCTGCCCCTGTCGAACTGCCCTTCGACGTGCATATCGTTCACGCCAACATATTCTCTCTATTTCCGAGCATCATGCCGATATTTCCATTTTTGGTTCTCAAAAATCAATCTTGACGACCATAAATCAGTAGACAACCCCTCACTAAATCAAAAAAAACCCTCATTACACAATCAAAATACACGAAAAATTACAATAATCACCTAATGCGTAAGTATATTAACTCAAACCGTATCATTCATTCTGAATTGATTATCTTGAAATACACACCTTAATTAGCCACAACACAATTGCAATCAGAACACATGACAAATGATTAAACAATATTTAAGCATATTTTTTATATAATGAAAATATTCAATAATATGTACTATAAAAAAAATGCCAAATCAATTTTGTGTCATAGAAAACAAGAACCAGTGCCTAACATTTATTTATTTTGAATACAGCACAACTGCGCACACAATATGCTTTACATTTTGCAAGACACTATTTTTCATACTGAAAATCAAAAAATAAAGGCCGTATTCCCACCACGCGCTCGCCACAACAACAAATCAGTACATATCGTATCGCCAAAGAAACAAGTCAGCAGATATTGACACTGTGCATTCTCCGCGCACATACTTGTCCGCGAAATCACCACAACCCCATTACCTCGCGGCATCCTGTCCTCCCCTGCCGTCTCTACCTTCCATGCGCATTGCCATCATCATCCCTACGTACAACGAAGCCGACAACATTTCTCTGCTGCTGGACGCGCTGCATCGCCAGTTCTCCTGTATTCCGCACGAAATGCACGTCCTTGTGGTGGATGACAATTCACCGGACGGCACGGCGGACATCATCCGCGCCCGCCAGCGCAACACCCCCTGGTTGCACCTGCTGACCGGCAGGAAAGAGGGGCTTGGTGCTGCATACATTCGCGGCATGGCCCATTCCCTCGACGTACTGGGAGCGGACGCCGTGATGGAGATGGACGCCGACTTCTCGCACGATCCCGCGGACGTGCCGCGCATGATAGCGGCGCTGGACGCCGGGGCGGACATGGTCATTGGCAGCAGGTATGTGCGGGGCGGCAGCATTCCCGAAGACTGGGGGCTGCACCGCAAGCTCAATTCAAAATTCGGCAACATTGCCGCCCGGCTCATCGCGGGCATGCATCAGGTGGCGGACTGCACCGCCGGATTCAGGGCCATCCGCGCGTCCATGCTGCGGCAGATCGATCTGCCCAGCCTCAACGCCCGCGGCTATGTCTTCCAGATCGCCCTGCTGCACGAAATGCTTGCGCAGGACGCCCGCATTACCGAAATCCCGGTAAAATTCACCGACAGAACCCGTGGCGAGACCAAACTCGGCCTCGCGGACATCGCGGAATTCCTGCTGCGCGTGTGGGCCATCCGGCTGCGCTCGATGCGCACCTTTCTCTTCTTTTGTCTTGTGGGGGCGACGGGCGTGGCCGTCAATCTTGCGGTGTTCTCCGCCCTGGTGGCCGGGGGCATTGCGCCGCTGCTGGCCTCTCCGTTGGCGGTGGAAGTCGCCATCCTGTGGAACTTCCTGCTGAACAACCGCCTGACCTTCGGCAAGGCCGAATCAGGGCGCAGTGCTTTTGGCAAGCTGCTACGCTTCAATCTTGCCTCACTGGCCGGGCTGGGCGTGCATTGGGCCACATTCTGGGCCATCACGCGCCTGTTCCCGACGCTTCCGCCCCTGATGGCGCAGGCGTTGGCCATAGCGCCATCCACGGTGACAAACTACGTGCTGTATTCGCGGTGGGTCTTCAGCACCAACCGGCTGCGCTCAAAACTCAGCGGAATTATTCGCCTTGCCACGGCAACGCGCCCCATGGACTGACATGACGCCGACATACAGATACGTTGTGGCAGGCTTGCTGGTTCTGCTCTTTGCCGCCCGGTTCTACGGCATCGACAGCCCCATCCTCGACAAGCATTCATGGCGGCAAAGCGACACGGCGGGCACCGCACGCAATTTCCACGAAACGGGCAACAGCATCCTCCTGCCCCAGGTAGATTGGCGCGGCGACACCCAAGGCTACGCCGAAATGGAATTTCCCATCTACCAGTACAGCGTCGCCAAGCTGTATGACGTGTTCGGCCCCAGGGAATACGTCGCCCGCATTTTTTCCATAGCGCTCTTCGCACTTTCCGCGCTGTTGCTGTACAGGCTGGTGGCTGAAACGTGCTCCAAGGAACTGGGTCTGTTCACAACATTGATCTACGCCTCGCTGACCACAACCACCTATTATGCGCGGACCATACTGCCGGAACCTCTGCTGCTGGCAAGCTCCGCTGGCGCCCTGTACTTTCTCTGGCGTTATGCCCGCACGGGCGGCGTTGCCGACTATATCCTGTCACTGGCGTGCCTGTGCCTTGCCTGCCTGATAAAAGTCAGCCCGCTCTATCTTGGGCTGCCGTTGCTGCTGCTTTTTCACAAACGACACGGCATGCAGATGCTGCGCGTATGGCAATGCTGGCTGTACGCCGCCTGCGTGCTGGTGGCGCTGTACCTGTGGTATTCCCATGCCGCCACGCTGCGTGAAGCTACGAATCTCAGTTTTGGGCTCTACGGAGAGGCCAACGGCAAGTACTTCAACTGGAGTACGCTGGCTACACCAGGATTCTGGAACAGGGTGTTGTTCGAGCGACTGGCGGCGTGGCATTTCACGTGGGTGCTTGCGCCGTTCATCGTCTGGGGCATCTGCATGCGCAGACAGTCGCCCATGGAGCGGCTCTTCGACCTGTGGGGCATCGCGGTCTTCGTCTACCTGATCCTGATTCCCGTGGGCAATGCCGTGCATGACTACTATCAGTTACCCATGCTTGCCCCGCTGTGCGTCTTTGCGGCAAAGCCCTTCGCACGGCACCTCACCCGACCGGACGCGCCGCGGCTTGCCAAGGGAGTGCTGATCCTGTGCCTGGCCGTGCATGTCGGTATCGCGCAGTACAACTATGTCCGGACGATGACCAAGCACACTGATTACGCACCCTTCCAGCGCCTGCACGAGCGCCTTGACGCACTTGGCGGAAAAGACCACCCGGCCGGACAGAACGGGCAGAACAGTCTGGTCTACACGCCCACCCAGGGAACTCCGTCCCTGCTGTACTACCTGCATCGCAAGGGGTGGATCGGCCTGCCCACGTATGACGAATTCCTGTCGTCGCACGCCGTTGCCGTGGTGGGTGTATTCGGCTGGCGCAACTACATCCAGGGGCCTACGCCGGATCAGGTCCGCGCCCTGTACCCGCCCGAAGCTTTTGCACTGCTTGACGACGAGGTCTTCATCGTCGTCCGGAAGTAGATCGCAGCATCTCCCCCTTTGCCGCCACCTCGTGCGTTCAATCCCGCACCTTGGCGTGGGCGGACAGCACCGCCAGTTGCACCCCGGCCAGATGCTCCAGCTCCTCGGCCAGGGCCAGGGCGCGGGCGGCGGAAGGCCCGGCGCAGCACAGGCCGTGGCGTTCCATCCATACCGCGTCGCGGGTGACGGCGGCTGCCGCCACGGCGTC